>DAIDMD010000077.1 GCA_027449165.1 Acidiferrobacter sp.
CCCGAGATCCATATCGAGGAATCGATCCGGCAACGGGCCCTGGAACCGGTCTTGCGCATGCTGGAGTTCGCGGCCTCTGCAAAAACCGAGGTGCTGGGCCTCGGAAACGCCTAGACGGACAGACCCCGTTGGCCCCTGGCAGGACCAGGACGGCCTTCGTATCCTGTCGTCATGACGTTGAAGGCCGATCGCAAGTCTCCGACCGGGACCTTGGCCCACCTCGGCGCCCGAGGGCTCGTGCGGCGCGTGGTCGTCGGCGTGAGCGCAAACAACCTGACCGGGTATAGCGCCCAGCTCGCTTATTACTTCTTCCTGTCGCTGTTCCCGCTCCTGCTGTTTCTCGCGACCCTGCTCGCCTACCTGCCCATACACCACCGCACGCGGACGGTACTGGCGGTACTGGGTAAGGCCCTACCGACCCAGGCGCTGATGCTCGTCAAGGGGGACCTCGAAGGGCTTATGCATCAACACCAGAATGGGCTCTTGTCATTTAGCATGGCGTTTGCCTTGTACTCGGCCGGCAACGCCATCACCGCCATCGGCGCCGGCCTCAATCAGGCCTATGATGTGCGCGAGAAACGGCCGTACTGGCGCGTACTGCTGGTGGCGCTGCTGCTCGTGCTGGCACTGGCACTCGTGTTCCTGGTGGCGTTCACCATCTTCTTTTTCGGTCCCATCGCCGCCAATGCCTTAGCCGGCCGCCTCGGGGTACATCTGCTTCCGATCGTGCTCGGCATCATCCGCTGGCCCATCCTGCTGCTGGCGGTGGTCCTGGCGACCGCGCTGCTCTACCATTTCACGCCGAACGTGCGTCAAGAGTGGCGCTGGCTGACCCCGGGATCGCTCTTCGCGCTCTTTGGATGGACTGCGAGCTCGTTGCTCTTCGCCTTCTACGTCAATAACTTCAGCTCTTACAACAAAACCTACGGCTCGATCGGGGCGGTGATCGTGCTGCTCACCTGGATGTATCTCGGGGGACTTGTACTGTTCATCGGCGGCCAGATCAATTCCGTGATCAAGCATGCCGCCGAGGACAACGCCACAAAGACTGAGACATCCACCGACGAACGTGGGGCCGCCACCGACCACAGGCACCGACGCGAGGCCCGGCGCTAACGCCGGGAGGCAAGCAAGGCGTCGATACGCGCACGCGCCTCGCCGGCCATCGGCAAGGCGGCCAGGGCTCGCGCTGCGCGCAGCGCGAGCCCTTGGCGGTAGTCCGGGTCGCAGGCCGCGCAGGCGATGAGCCGCTCGCAGGCAGTCTCGTATTCGTCACGCGCCACGGCCGCGGCGGCCTCGCGAAACAGCCCATCGGCCTGCGATATCGGAGGCTCATCACCCCCCTCGAGGAGCGTCGCAATGAGCGCAAGATGCGCGTGAAGCGCCGCGATCTCGCCCTCGCCACGCGCCTCCGGCGGCAGGGCATCGAGCAGCGCAAAGGCCTCGCGGGGTCGCTTGTCGAGAACCAGAAGCCGTGCCACGCGCAAGGCCGCATAGGGGTCACCCGGGCGCTCCAGGGCCGACTGCGCGGCAAGGCGGGCCGCCTGCGCGGTGTCGCCACGCACATGGGCCTGCATGACGGCATCCGATACCGGGGCGTGCCTACTAAACAGCGCACGCAGGTCCGCCTCCGACGACACCCCCTGCAGGCTGTCTTTCACCTCACCTGCA
>DAIDMD010000078.1 GCA_027449165.1 Acidiferrobacter sp.
GGCCGGGTGCGCCCGGCCCCGGCCCCGGCCCCGGCGCCGCGCCGGGGCGGACGCGCGGGCCGCGCCACGGGTGCGGATACGGCCTCGGGGGCCGGGGCCGCGGGCTTGGTCGCCCCGCCACCCAGGATGCGGTGCAGGAGGGACCGGATCAGGCCGTTGGATGGGGCGGCCGGCGCCGACTCGGGCGGGGCCGGCCGGGGCGGCGTGATCGGGGCCAGCTGGCCCACGGCCGGGCGCTCCACGACCGGGCTTGGGCCGGGGCGCGCGGGTTCCGCGGGCTCGGCCTCGAGCGGGATCAAATAGCTCGGCGCGACACGTTCGGCCTCGATCTCCTCGGCCTTGAGGCGCTTGATGCGGTAATGCGGAGTCTCGAGGTCGACGCTCGGGACGATCGTGATCGGTGTGCCGAGCCGCGACTCTAGGCCGCTGATCTCGTGGCGTTTCTCGTTCAAGAGGAAAGTGGCGGTGGCCAGCGGCAGGTGCACGTGCAGCGCCGCGGTATTTTCCTTCATCGCCTCTTCCTGGATGAAGCGCAGGATCTGCAAGGCCGACGACGGGACGCTGCGGATATGGCCCGTGCCCTCGCAGCGCGGGCAGGTGAGGCTGCTCGATTCGCCGAGCGATGGCCGCAGCCGCTGGCGCGACATCTCGAGAAGCCCGAAACGCGAGATCCGCCCGACCTGGACGCGGGCGCGGTCGGCCTTCAGGGCCTCGCTTAAGCGCACCTCCACCGCGCGTTGATTGCGCGTCGGCGTCATGTCGATGAAGTCGATGACGATGAGCCCGCCCAGGTCGCGGATCCGCAGCTGGCGGGCGATCTCCTCGGCGGCCTCGAGATTGGTGTTGAGGGCGGTCTCCTCGATGTCGCTGCCGCGCGTGGCCCGCGCCGAATTGACGTCGATGGTGACGAGCGCCTCAGTGTGGTCGAACACGACCGCGCCGCCGGATTCGAGGCGGACTTCGCGGGAATAGGCCGATTCGATCTGATGTTCGATCTGGTAGCGCGAGAACAGCGGGATCTCGTCTTCGTAGAGCTTCAGCTTCCCGATATTCTGCGGCATGACCTGCTGCATGAATTTGAGGGCTCGCTCGTAGATATCCCGGTTGTCGATCAGGATCTCGCCGATGTCGCTGCGCAGGTAATCGCGGATCGCGCGGATGACGAGGCTGCTTTCCTGATAGATCAGAAAGGACGCCGGCTGATCCTGGCTCGCGCGGTTGATGGCGTCCCAGAGTTGAACCAGGTAGTCCAGGTCCCATTGGAGTTCCTCGACGCTCTTGCCGATACCCGCGGTGCGGATGATGACCGAGTAGTCGTCGGGAAGCCGGAGCTGGGCCATGGTGTCGCGCAGCTCCGCCCGCTCCTCACCTTCGATGCGCCGCGAGATCCCGCCGCCCTTGGGGTTGTTCGGCATCAGGACGAGGTAGCGCCCGGCGAGACTGATGAACGACGTCAAGGCCGCGCCCTTGTTGCCGCGCTCCTCCTTCTCGATCTGGACGACGATCTCCTGGCCTTCGCGGATCACGTCCTTGATGCGGACGGGGCCCTGGGCGGCCTTTTCCGGCCCGCTGAAGTAGGTACGGGAGATCTCCTTCAACGGAAGGAAGCCCTGCCGCTCCGAGCCGTAGTCGACGAACGCCGCCTCGAGGCTCGGCTCCACGCGCGTCACCCGCGCCTTGTAGATGTTGCCCTTCTTTTGTTGGTAGTTGGCCGATTCGATGTCCAGATCGATCAATTTCTGGCCATCGACGATCGCCACTCGCAATTCCTCCGAGTGGGTGGCATTGAAAAGCATTCTTTTCATGAATCCTGACTCCGCCGCGTTGCGGCGCGCGCCCGCCGGTCACTTGAGGGAGGTCGGCAGTCCACGCGAGTCCGGGCGGCGAAGAGAGGGCCCTCGTAAGGGCATGAATCCGCTTTGAAACCCATCGCTGTGGACTGTCCGCCTCCTGGGCGGGGGGGCGCACATCCGAGCACCTCTCCAGTTGGGCGAGGGGTGCGAAACCCTTGTGTCAAGGCGACCTAATCGGTCAGCCTCCGAAAATCGTTTTGTATGCGCGTCGAAAGCTTGCTACTATCTAGAGCATACGAAAGCGCACTATAGCAGCCGGGTTGCGCCCCGGCAATCTTTGGCTTCCCCCGAATGTCTTGGCACGACAAGTCGGCGTCGACGGTTCGCTTGGTTACGATAGACGCCGAGCGGTCCGGGCAGCGCCTGGATAATTTTCTTTTGGCGGTCCTTAAGGGCGTTCCCCGAACGCACATCTATCGGATTGTCCGCAAAGGCGAGATCCGGATCAACAAAGGCCGGCGCAAGGCCGACTATCGCCTGCAGATCGGCGACGTGGTGCGCATCCCTCCCATCGAAACGACGGCGCCGCGACCGCCGGCCCCCGACCTGACATGGCTTTCCGACCTCATCCTGTTCGAGGACGACTTCTTGATGGTATTGGATAAGCCGGCCGGGATGGCGGTGCACGGCGGTTCGGGCCTGTCGTTTGGGGTGATCGAGGCGATGCGCGTCCTGCGGCCGCAGGCGCGCAGCCTGGAATTGGTGCACCGGCTCGACCGCGTGACGTCCGGCTGCCTTTTGATCGCCAAGCGCCGCTCGGCGTTGCGCGGCCTGCAGGAGTCGTTGCGCGCCGGGCGCTTCGGCAAGGATTATGTGGCGCTTCTCCAGGGGGTGCTCGCGGGCGGGCCGCGCACGGTGGACGCGCCGCTTTTGCGTCTCGAGACGGTCGATCGGCGGGTGGTCGTGGATGCCGCCGGGAAGTCCGCGCAGACGCGCTTTGCGCCGCGCCGGCGTTTTCGCGAGGCGACCTTGGTCGATGTCCGGCTGGGCACCGGGCGTACCCATCAGGTCCGCGTGCATGCGGCCCACCTCGGCTGCCCGGTGGCGGGTGACGATCGTTACGGCGACCCCAAGGCCAACGCCGCCTGGAAGAAGCGCGGCCTCTCGCGGCTCTTCCTGCATGCCGCGCGGCTGTCATTCCCGCATCCGGCCACCGGTGCCGCCATGGACATAGAATCCCCGTTACCGAAGGATCTCGCGAGGGTGTTGGAGTCGCTCGATGGCTAAGGGATACAAACTACTGATCTTCGACTGGGACGGCACGCTCATGGATTCGGCCGACCGCATCGTGCGCTGCTTCCAGGCGGCCGCGCGCGACTGCGGGCTTCGGGCGCTCGCCGACGACGCCGTTCGCAGGACCATAGGCCTCGGGGTCGCCGGGGCCCTGGCACGGCTTCTGCCCGGGGAGGACGGCGGCCGCCGGCAGGCGATCGCCGAGCGCTATCGCGAGCATTTCCTATACTTGGACGATACGCCCACTCCGCTTTTTCCGGGGGTCGCGCGCGGACTCGAGGATCTGCGCGAGCGGGGTTACCGCATCGCGGTGGCTACCGGGAAATCGCGCATCGGCCTGAATGCCGCGCTCGAGGCGAGCGGTACGGCAGGGCTTTTTTGCGCGACGCGATGCGCCGATGAGACCCGCTCCAAGCCGGATCCGCTCATGCTCCACGAGATCCTGGCGCAGACCGAGGTGCGGGCCGGCGATGCCCTCATGGTGGGCGATACGAGCTACGACATCGAGATGGCGTCGCGCGCCGACATCGACAGCGTCGCGGTCGGCTACGGTGTCCATGACGTGGAGGAGCTGCGTATTCACAAGCCGCGGCTGTGCGTCAGGACCTTTCCGGAACTGTGCGCGTGGCTACCCTAGCGGTGTGCGCAAGCGGCGCCCTCGAGAACGGCGGCCCGGGGCGGCGGTTTCCGCTCGGGTCGGGCGGCGAGGGTTTCGTCGTTCGCCATCAGGGGGTGGTGCGTGCCTACCACAACCGCTGTCCGCACCGCGGCCTGGAGCTGGATTGGCAGGAGGGGCGTTTTTTCGACGCCAAAGGCGAGGTTTTGGTGTGTTCGGCGCATGGGGCGCGCTATGATCCGGCCGGCGGGGGATGCCTGGGCGGGCCGTGCCGGGGCCGTGGGCTTGCAGTCCTGGTGTGCCGGGAACAGGATGGTTTGGTGGTAGTGGAGGAGCCGGGACATGAGCGACGACAACAATAAGGTGCAGGGCATGGGGCATGACGGGCAGGCCGGAGGGAATGGGCGGCCGGGGCTTGGCGAGGACTGGGCGCGCACGACGCTCGAGAAGCTGGCCTTCGCGGCCCTGAACGAGCAGCGGCGCAGCCGCCGTTGGACCTTGGTCTTCCGGTTCCTGGTCATTACCGTGATATTGGCGCTGTTCCTGAGCTACGAGGGCTCGCAGATGCGCACCGCGGGGGTCGGCGGCCGCTTCACCGCGCTCGTGCGTATGGACGGAACGATTCAGGAGGGCGGGGCGGCGAGCGCCCGGCCGATCGACGCCGCCTTGCGCCACGCCTTCGCCGCCCGTCCGGCGGGGGTCATCCTGGACGTCGACAGCCCGGGCGGGAGCCCGGTGCAGGCGAGCGACATCAATGCCGAGATCTGGCGGCTGCGGGCCCGCTATCCGCACGTCCCGGTGTACGCGGTGGTTCAGGACCTGTGCGCCTCCGGTTGTTATTATGTCGTGGTGGCGGCCGACCGGATCTACGCGAACCCGGCGAGCCTGGTCGGTTCGATCGGGGTGCTCATGGACGGATTCGGCTATACGGGGCTTATGCGCAAGATCGGCGTGACCCGGCGGCTGCTGGTGGCCGGCGCCAACAAGGACTTCCTCGATCCGTTTTCGCCGCTTACCAAGGCCCACAAGGCCTTCGCCGAGAAGATGCTGGCGGAGATCCACGAGCAATTCATCCAGGCCGTGAAACGGGGCCGCGGCGCGCGCCTGCGGCCGCACCCGGGTCTTTTCAGCGGCCTCATATGGACCGGTTACCAGGCCCGCGAGCTGGGTCTGATCGACGGTTTCGGGACCGTGGGCCAAGTGGCGAGACAGCTCTTCAATGCCCCGCATATCGTCGATTTTTCGCCGAAGGAGGATCTGGTCAGCCGGTTCGCGCAACACCTGGGGGCGAGCATGAGCCAGGCGTTCGTGGAGCAATGGCTTTCCCCCATGCCGCGCCTGCAGTGACCCGTGAAGCGCATATTGATCAGCAACGATGACGGGTATATGGCCGCGGGTCTCGAGTGTCTCGCCGCGCATCTGGGGCGTTCGGCCGAGGTCATCGTGGTCGCCCCGGATCGCGATCGCAGCGGGGCGAGCAACTCGCTTACGTTGCTGCGGCCGCTGCGGGTCCAGCGCGCGGCCAACGGGTTCTTTTACGTCGACGGCACGCCGACCGATTGCGTGCATGTGGCGATCACGGGGCTGCTCGAGTACGAGCCCGATATCGTGGTCTCCGGCATCAACCACGGGGGCAACCTCGGCGACGATGTCCTGTATTCCGGGACGGTGGCGGCGGCCATGGAGGGACGCTTTCTCGGCCTGCCGTCCATTGCCGTGTCGCTGGCCTCGCCGGACCCTACGCATTTCGTGACCGCCGCCCAGATCATCGAACGGCTGCTCGGGGCGCTGACCCCCGAGACCCTGCCCGGCGATACCGTGTTGAACGTGAACGTGCCGGATGTGGCCTACGCCGATCTGCGGGGCTTCGAGGCGACCCGGCTGGGGCACCGCCACAAGTCCGAGAAGGTCATCCAGGCGCACGATCCCCGCGGCCGGCCGATCTACTGGGTCGGGCCGCCGGGCAGCGCCGACGACGCCGGTCCCGGCACGGACTTCCACGCGATCGCCTCGGGGCACGTGTCGGTGACGCCTTTGCACGCCGACCTGACCCGCCATAACATCCTCGGCACCCTGCGGGCGTGGTGCCGGGAGGCCCTGTGAGCGCCGAGGCGCGCCGCGGCGCCGGCATGACCTCGGCGCGGACCCGCGAACGCCTCATCGGCCGGCTGCGGGAACAGGGCATACGCGACGAGGAGACGCTTGCGGCGCTGTCTTCAATCCCCCGGCATCTGTTCGTCGACGAGGCCCTGGCGACCCGCGCATACGAGGATACGGCCTTGCCCATCGGACACGGACAGACCATTTCCCAACCGTATGTCGTGGCGCGCATGACCGCGGCGCTGCGGACCTCGGGGCCGCTCGACAAGGTTCTGGAGATCGGGACGGGTTCGGGATATCAGGCGGCGGTGCTGGCGCGGCTTACCGGACATCTCTATACGGTGGAGCGCGTCGGGGGCCTTGTGCGCGCCGCCCGCCAGCGCTTCCAGGCATTGCGCCTCGCTAATGTCAGCGTCCGCCATGGCGACGGCTGCGAGGGGTGGCCGGAGGAGGCACCGTATGACGCGATCATGGTCACCGCGGCGGCGCGCGTGGTCCCGAAGGCGCTCTTTGGCCAACTGAAGGAGGGCGGCCGCCTCGTGGTCCCGGTCGGGGTGGAGGGGGGACAAGAACTCCTGTTGTACCGCCGTCGCGGCACGGCCATGGCCTTTGAGCGCCTGGAGACCGTCAATTTCGTCCCGCTGCTCCCCGGCGGGATCGTATAGGGATGCGCCGCGCGCTCTTCGTCGGGTGCGCGCTCGCGGCGCTGTGGGGGTGCGTGGCCCGTGTCCCCGCACCCATCTATGACGACCGCACGGCGCTGACCGATGCCAGCGGCTATTACCGCGTCCTTCCTGGCGACACCCTCTACAGTATCGCCTTCGAGACCGGCCACGACTACCGGATCCTGGCCCGCTGGAACCATATCCCCACACCCTATCGCATAGAACCGGGGGAGCGGCTGCGGATACGCGCCCCACGTCGGGGTGCGCGCGCCCCGCGGGGCCCAAGCCCCTTGCAGGGGCCTGTCGGGGTGCCGCTTGCGCCTCACCCTCGGCCGCGCCCGGCGTCTCCGCTTCGTCTGGCACCCGCCGCCCCGCGCCGGGCCCCGCTGGCGGCGGTGACCTGGATTTGGCCGGCGCGCGGGACCGTCGAGGAGACCTTCGGCCGAGGTCCGTTGAGCGGGCGCCCGGGCAATCGCGGGATCGATATCCTGGGGCGGGCCGGCGAGCCGGTTCGCGCGGCAGCCGCCGGTCGCATTGTTTACACCGGCAGTGGACTTCCGGGTTACGGTAAGCTTATTATCATTAAAGAAAATAATGAGTACCTAAGCGCGTATGCCCATAATGCGCGCATTAAGGTAGAGGAGGGGGCGATGGTGCGGCAGGGTGAGGTCATTGCCACTATGGGGGACAGCGGGACCGATCGGGTGGAGCTCGAGTTCGAGATCCGTCGGGACGGGATCCCGGTCGACCCCCTGCGCTATCTGCCTCAGAAACACCGCTAGCGAGAAAATCGAGGTGAACCGCCTATGGTCGAATCAGAACCGGACGAGAACGTAGTCGAGGCAGCGGAGCCGGAAGCTCTCGAGGGGGTAGAGACAGCGGAGGTCTTGGAAGCGAGCGAGGATGCCGATGTCGCGGTGGAGAGCGCTCAGGAACGGGAGGGCAACGACGCGACCGGGCCGCAGGCGGACGCGACCCAGCTCTATTTGCGGGAGATCGGCTTTTCGCCGCTTTTGACCGCCGAGGAGGAGGTGTATTACGCCCGCCGGGCATTGCAGGGCGACGCGCGGGCGCGGCATCATATGATCGAATGCAATCTGCGGCTTGTCGTGAAGATCGCACGCCGCTACATGAACCGCGGGCTGGCCTTACTGGATCTCATCGAGGAGGGCAACCTCGGGCTCATACGGGCGGTGGAGAAGTTCGATCCCGAGCGGGGTTTCCGGTTTTCGACCTATGCCACGTGGTGGATCCGCCAGACGATCGAGCGCGGGATCATGAATCAGACGCGAACCATCCGCCTGCCCGTTCATATCCTAAAAGAGATCAATATCTACCTGCGGGCCGCCCGCCACCTGGCCCAGAAGCTCGATCACGAGCCCACGCCGGAAGAGGTGGCGCTCCTGCTGGATAAGCCGATCGACGACGTGCGCGCCATGATGGGCTTAAACGAGCGCATCGCCTCGGTCGACGCACCGCTCGACATCGATCCCGACCGCTCGCTCCTGGACGCCATCGCCGACGACAAGACGGCGAACCCGGAGAAGGTCCTGCAGGAAGAGGATCTGCACGGTCAGATCGCGGCCTGGCTTTCGGAATTGAACGACAAGCAGCGCGAGGTGGTGGAGCGGCGCTTCGGCCTGAACGGCCGCGACGTCTCGACCCTGGAACAGGTCGGGGCCGACATCGGGGTGACGCGCGAACGGGTGCGCCAGATCCAGGTGGAGGCCTTGCGGCGGCTGCGCGGGATGCTCGAAAAGAGCGGCTACTCGATGGACGCGCTCTTTTAGGCGACCGCCGCGAGCGGTCTAGGCGGGCCCGGCCGCCCCGGACGGGGGGTCGGCGAGCAGCAGGCCGGCGACGACCGCCCGGCCCTCGCCGACAAGAAGGTTATAAGTCCGGCAGGCGGCCCCGGTGTCCATGCATTCGACGCCGATCCGCGCCGTGAAAAACGGCGCCAGCCAGGCCGGGGGAGGGAAGCGCAGCAGGCTGCCCGTGCCGAGCAGAACGATCTCGGGCCGGTACTGGGCGAGGAGGGCGAGGTTTTCCGCGTCCAGCTCCCCGAAGTGCCGCGGACGCCAGTCCGGGACGATGCCCTCGGGCATGAGGATGAGGCTGCATTCATAGAGGTCGTCGTCGATGCGCAGGCGGCCCGGTTCGTAACCGCGGATGGCGCGCCGGCCGTTGCCCATATCCAGGTGAATCTTCACGAAAAACCCTCCGGTCGACATTGACAGGGCGCCTGTTCGCCCGTATGTTCGCGGTTCAAACGGCCGTGGTTGGCGCGCCGCTCATCTCACAACTCTTTTTCCAGGCGAACGCGGAGTGGGCCCGTCCGGGCGCCTCAGGTGGAGTATGGATCAGTTTCCCCGCATAAAGAGATTACCGCCGTACGTCTTCAACATCGTAAACGACCTGAAGGCCGAGGCCAGGCGGCGCGGGGAGGACATCATCGACTTCGGGATGGGTAATCCCGATCACGCCACTCCGCAACACATCGTAGACAAGTTGTGCGAGGCCGCGCAACGGGGCGACACCCACCGCTATTCGGTCTCGCGGGGCATACCGCGTCTGCGGCGCGCGATCTGCCGCTGGTACGAGACCCGTTACGGGGTCACGCTGGACATGGATCGGGAGGCGATCGTGACGATCGGCTCGAAGGAGGGCCTGGCGCACCTGGCGCTTGCGACCACCGGTCCGGGCGACGTGATCCTGGTCCCGAACCCGAGCTATCCGATCCATCCCTACGGCTTCGTGATCGCCGGTGCCGACATCCGTCACGTGCCGCTGGTGCCGGGCGGCGATTTCTGCGCCGAGCTCGAGACCGCGATCCGGCATTGCTGGCCCAAGCCCAAGATGCTGGTCCTGAACTTCCCGAGCAACCCCACCGCCCAGTGCGTGGATTTGAGCTTCTTCGAGAAGGTGATCGCGGTCGCGCGCGACCATGGCATCTACGTCATTCACGACCTCGCCTACGCCGATATCGTGTTCGACGGTTACAAGGCCCCCTCCATCCTGCAGGTGCCGGGGGCGATGGATGTCGCCGTCGAGTTCTTCACGCTCTCGAAGAGCTACGACATGCCGGGGTGGCGGGTCGGGTTCATGTGCGGCAACCGCGACCTCGTGGCGGCGTTGGCGCGCATGAAGTCGTATCTCGATTACGGCATGTTCACGCCCATACAGATCGCCGCCATCCTGGCGCTTGAAGGGCCGCAGGAATGTGTAGGGGAGATCCGGGACCGCTATCAAAGACGCCGTGACGTCCTGTGCGACGGACTGAAGGCGGCCGGTTGGGACGTGGATGTGCCCAAGGCGACGATGTTCGTGTGGGCCAGGATCCCCGAGCCGTTCCGGGAGATGAAATCCCTGGAGTTCGCGAAGAAGCTCCTGCTCGAGGCCAAGGTGGCGGTATCGCCGGGCATCGGCTTCGGGGAGTACGGCGACGAATATGTGCGTTTCGGCCTCATAGAAAACGAGCACCGGACGCGCCAGGCGGTGCGCAGCATCCGCGACCTCTTGCGGCGTGCCGGCGTGGCCGCGAAGGACGTCTCGTGAAGGCAGTCCGCGTCGGCCTGCTCGGTTTCGGGGTCGTCGGCGGCGGCACGGTCGCGGTGCTCACGCGCAATGCCCATGAGATTGCGCGGCGCGCCGGCCGGGGGATAGAGATCGTGAAGATCCTGGCGCGCGATCCCGGCAAGCGCCGCGCCCAGACCGTGCCCGAGGGCCTGGTCACCAGCGACGCCGCGGCCATCTTGGACGATCCCAGCATAGAGGTCGTGGTCGAGACGATGGGCGGCATCGAGCCCGCGCGTTCCTACATCCTGGCCGCGATCGCCAAGGGCAAGCACGTCGTCACCGCCAATAAGGCCCTGATCGCCACCGCCGGCAACGAGATCTTCGCGGCGGCGCGCGCAGGCGGCGTGATCGTGGCCTTCGAGGCGGCGGTGGCCGGAGGGATCCCGATCATCAAGGCCATCCGCGAAGGGCTGGCCGGCAACCGCATCCGCGGGGTCGCGGGCATCATCAATGGGACCTGCAACTACATCCTGACCGAGATGCGTGAGCGCGGCACCGAGTTCGCGGCGGCCCTGGGGCAGGCGCAGGCGCTTGGCTACGCCGAGGCCGATCCGCATTTCGATGTGGACGGGGTGGATGCCGCGCATAAGCTCACGATCCTTGCGGCCATCGCCTTCGGGATACCGCTGGCCTTCCCGCAGGTGCACGTCGAGGGGATACGCGACCTGGAATCCGCGGACATCGGCTACGCCGCAGAGCTTGGCTACCGCGTCAAGCACCTCGGGATCGCGCGGCGCGCACCCGCCGGCATCGAGTTGCGCGTCCATCCGGTCCTGATCCCGCAAAAGCGCCTCATCGCCAACGTCGACGGGGTCATGAATGCCATCCTGGTCTCGGGCGACGCCGTGGGATCGACGCTCTTCTACGGGCCGGGCGCCGGCGCCGAGCCGACCGGATCGGCGGTGGTCGCCGACATCGTCGACGTGGTGCGCACCCTCACCACCGACCCGGAGCTGCGCGTGCCGCATCTCGCCTTTCAGCCCGACGCCCTGTCCGACGGCCCGATACTGGGGATGGCGGACGTGACCACCGCCTGTTACCTGCGGTGCGAGGCCGAGGACCGGCCCGGCGTGCTCGCCGACATCACGCGTATCCTGGCCGATCTCGGCATCAGCATAGAGGCGATCTTGCAAAAGCCCCCCGAGCCCGGCGCCCATACCGTGCCGGTGATACTTCTGACCCACGAAGTGCGCGAGGCGCAGGTCGACGAGGCCATCGCGCGGATCGGGGCGCTGTCTGCGGTCACCGGCAAGATCCGGCGCCTGCGCGTCGAGTCATTCGCATAGGAGCAACTTCATGAGTCGTTATATCGGTATCATCGCGCGCTACCGCGATTGGCTCCCCGTGGCCGACGATGCCCGCATCATCACCTTGGGCGAGGGGGATACGCCGCTCATCCGGCTGGATCGGCTCACGCGCACGACCGGACGGCAGGCCGCCCTGTATGTGAAATTCGAGGGCCTGAACCCTACGGGATCCTTCAAGGACCGGGGGATGTGCCTGGCGGTGACCAAGGCCTGCGAGAGCGGCTCGCGGGCGGTGATCTGCGCCTCCACCGGCAATACCTCGGCATCGGCCGCGGCCTATGCCGCGCGCGCCGGCCTTACGGCGTTCGTCCTGATCCCGGAGGGCAAGATCGCGCTCGGCAAGCTGAGCCAGGCCATGATCCACGGCGCGGTGGTCGTGCAGATCCAGGGAAACTTCGATGCCGGCATGCGGCTCGTCAAGGAGATCGCGCAGACCACACCGATCACGCTCGTGAATTCCGTCAATCCCTTCCGCCTGCAGGGACAGAAGACCGCTGCCTTCGAGATCGTGGACGCCTTGGGGTTCGCGCCCCACTACCATTACCTGCCGGTGGGCAACGCCGGCAACATCAGCGCCCATTGGCTGGGGTACCGGGACTACGCCCGCGACGGCCGCTGCGCGATCCCGAAGCTCGTGGGCTACCAGGCGGCCGGATCGGCGCCCTTCGTCGACGGCAAGATGGTCGACGAGCCCGAGACCGTGGCCACCGCGATCCGCATCGGCCATCCGCAGTCGTGGGCGCTCGCGCAGTCGGCCAGGGAGGCCACCGGCGGCTGGTTCGGGGCGGTCGACGACGCCGAGATCCTGGCAACGCAAAAGCTCATGGCGCGCGAGGAGGGGATCTTTTGCGAGCCGGCCTCGGCGGTGTCGGTCGCAGGCGCCCTGCGGGACCTGCGCGCGGGCCGAATCGAGGAGGGGACCACGGTGGTGTGCACAGTCACGGGCCATGGTCTGAAGGATCCCGACGTCGCCATCCGTCAGGGGGGGCCGACCGAGCTTCTGACGGTGGCCCCGACCCTGTCGGCCGTGCGCAGCGTCATTCTCGATCGCACCTCCTAGGATGCGCGATGCGCGACGCCGGCCGGGGCGCGGGCCGTGCCGCAACCGCTGAACGCGCCTGCGATCACGCTGTATGCACCCGGTCTTTGGGGGCGGGCCGGTTGGCCCGAGCGCCCGCCCGCGGTCCTGACCAAGGCCCTGTCGCGCGCCCGGCGGCAGGCCTGGGCCGTCGAGGGCTACACGGCCCGCGCGCTTGCCCTCCTCGATCTGCCGGCGGACGCCGGGCTCGCGGCGCTCGCCCGCCTGGGCGAAGGCCGCGGACCCGACGACCGGTGGTGGGTGCGCTGCGACCCGGTACATCTGGCGGCCGACGGCGATCGTCTGCTCCTCCTCGATAACGAGACGGTCACGCTGGACACCCGCGACGCCGCGCGCCTTGGCGGCCTCGTCGCCGAGGTCTTTGCCGCCGATGGCGGCGTGATCGAGATCGCGGCGCCGGCCCGCTGGTATCTGAGCCTCGCCGCACCCGAACCCTTGCAGGCCAGCGACATGGCCGAGGTCGCCGGGCGCAACATCCGCGATTTCCTGCCCGGGGGCAACGCGCGTTACTGGAGGACTCGGTTGAACGAGGCGCAGATGGTGTTGCACGAGGCGTTGGTCGGCCGTCATGGGGGGGAGGCATCGCGCGGCGAGGTCAATAGCGTGTGGTTGTGGGGGCCGGGCTATGCGCCTAAGGTCCGAGGCGCGGCGCGCCCCCGGGTCTTCAGCGACGATGTCCTCATGACGGGAATGGCACGGGCGGCGCAGGCCTCGGTGGCGGCCCTGCCGGCCGGTCCTGCCGATCTCGATCTCACGCAGTCGAGCCTGATCGTGCTGCGGGGCGCGCAGGGCCCGGTCCAGTATGGCGACACCGGCGCCTGGCTCGCCTTCCTCGAGACCTTCGTCGCGGTGTGGTGGGGGCCGCTTGCCGCCGCCGCGCGCGCCGGGCGTCTGGGCCGCCTCTCGCTGATCGGCGACCGCGGGCCGGTCCATACCGTCGAGCCGGGCCGATGGCGGACCCTGGCGCGGCGGTGGCGCCGGTGAACGGTGAGGCCGGGGGCTGGCCGGCCGTCGTCCAGACGGTCTTGGACCGGGTGTACGCGGCCCGCGGCGCGCGCGATCCGGCGCAGGAGGCGGCGGGCCTGGCGGCCCTGGCCGGTCCCGACACCTTGAGCGGTCTCGAGGCGGCGGCCGAGGCCCTGGCGCAGGCCATAGCCCAGGGCGAGCGCATCCTGGTCATAGGCGACTACGACGCCGACGGGGCGACCGGGACCGCGCTCGCGGTGCGCGGCCTGCGGCGCCTCGGCGCCCGCGACGTGGGTTTTCTGATCCCGGACCGTTCGCGCGAGGGCTATGGCCTGAGCCCGGCCATCGTGACGCGCGCCGCGGCGCTTGGCCCGCGGTGGATCATGACCGTCGACAATGGCATCAACAGCCTCGAAGGGGCGCAGACGGCCAAGGCCCTGGGCCTGCGTTTGATCGTCACCGACCACCATCTCCCGGGCCCGGTGCTGCCGGAGGCGGCGGTGATCGTCAATCCCAATCTGGCCGGGGATCGATTCCCGAGCAAGGCGCTGGCCGGCGTCGGGGTGGTGCTGTATGTGCTTATCGCGCTGCGCCGCCGCCTCGGCGCCGGGCATGTCGCGCTCGGCGACCTCCTGGATCTGGTCGCGCTCGGTACGGTGGCCGATTGCGTGCCGCTCGACGCCAACAATCGGGTGCTGGTGCGCGAGGGGCTGCGGCGCATGAACGCCGCTCGCGCCTGCGCCGGAGTGGAGGCGCTGCTGCTCGTGAGCGGCAAGCGGCCCGGGAAGATCTACGCCCAGGATCTCGGTTTTCAGGTCGGTCCGCGGCTCAATGCCGCCGGGCGGCTTGCGGACATGACGGTGGGCGTACGCTGCCTCCTGACCGACGACCGCGGCGAGGCCTTGGCGCTGGCCCGCGAACTCGATGCCTTGAACCGCGAACGCCGCGAACGCGAGGCGCAGATGCAGGCCGAGGCCAGCGAGCAGCTCGCGGTCCGCGCCGAGGCGGACACGCTGCCCGCGGGCATCTGCCTTATGGAGCCGCACTGGCATCCCGGTATCGTCGGGATACTCGCCGGACGCTTGAAGGATCGGCACAAGCGGCCCGCGATCGTGTTCGCGCCGGCCGACGACGAGGTCCTGCGCGGGTCCGGCCGCAGCGTGCCGACGCTCAATCTGCGCGACGCCCTGGCCGCCATCGGCGAACGCCATGCCGGCCTGATCCGCCAGTTCGGCGGGCATGCCGCCGCCGCCGGATTGACGATAGGCGCGGCCGATTACGCGCGGTTCGCCACAGCCTTCGCCGACGAGGTCGAAAGGCGCATCGGGCGCGGGCCGTTCGTCGATGCGCGCTCCGACGGGCCCCTGTCGCCGGAGGAATTGACCCTGGCCCTCGGTGAGGCGCTGCGCGCCGGCGGACCTTGGGGCAACGGTTTCCCGGAGCCGTTGTTCGAGGGGCTGTTTGCGGTCGCGGACGCGGCTGTCCTCAAGGATGCCCATCTGCGTCTGACGCTTACCATGCCCTGCCGGGACGAGCCGTTGAAGGCGCTGGCGTTCCGCTGCACCCGGGCGCCGGCCGCCGGCAGCCGCATCGCGGCCCGCTACCGCGTCGGGGTCGACGACTTCGGCGGGCGCGGCACGCTTTGTCTCTATCTCGAGGAATGGTCGGCCGTGTCGCCGGGGGCGTAAGTGGGTTACACTGGTCAGGCGGGCGCCGGCCGTCGGCGCGGGTCCGTGCCGACGGCCGGGCGGACCCGGACGGCCGCCAGAACAGGTTATTGGGGACTATTGCGTGAATGTCAAATCCCTTGCCGAGTGTGTCGGCAACACCCCGCTCGTCGCCCTCCAGCGCTTGGGGACGGGGCGTGGGAACCGTCTCCTCTTAAAGCTCGAGGGCAATAACCCGGCGGGATCGGTGAAGGACCGCCCGGCGCTCAACATGATCGAGGCGGCCGAGCGGCGCGGGACCATACGCCCCGGGGACACCTTGATCGAGGCGACCAGCGGCAATACCGGCATCGCGCTTGCCATGGCCGCGGCCATCAAGGGCTATCGCATGGTCCTCGTCATGCCCGAGCACATGAGCGCCGAACGCCAGGGGCTCATGCGCGCCTTCGGCGCGACGCTGATCCTGACCTCGCGCGCCGGCAGCATGGAGGAGGCGATCGATACCGCGCGGGCCCTGGAGGCGCGCGGCGAGGGCCGGATACTCGACCAATTCTCGAATCCCGACAACCCCGATGCCCATTATCGCGGCACCGGGCCCGAGATCTGGCGCGACACCGACGGGACCGTCACCCATTTCGTGAGCGCCATGGGGACCACCGGGACCATCATGGGGACCTCGCGTTACCTGAAGGAGCGCAATCCGGCGATCGTCGTCGTCGGCGTGCAGCCCACGGCCGGATCGTCGATCCCCGGCATACGGCGGTGGCCCGCCGACTATCTCCCCAAGATCTACGACGCGACGCGGGTGGATCGCGTCATCGACGTCGACCAAAAGGAGGCCGAGGAGACCACGCGCCGGCTGGCGCGCGAAGAGGGGATCTTTTGCGGGATCTCCTCGGGCGGCGCGGTCGCCGCGGCCCTGGCGCTAAGCCGCGAGGTCGAGAACGCGACCATCGTCAGTATCGTCTGCGACCGGGGGGACCGCTATCTGTCGACGGGCGTTTTTTCGACGTCATGAACGTCCTCGTCTTCGATATCGAGACCGTCCCGGACGTGGCCGCGGGCCGGCGCCTCTACCACCTCGACCTCAAGGACGAGGATGTCGCCCGGGTCATGGTCCATAGGCGGCGCGAGGAGTCCGGCCAGGACTTCCTGCGGCACTATCTGCACAAGGTGGTGGCGATCTCGGTCCTCTTGCGGCGTCAGGACGAGTGCCGCGTGTGGTCGCTCGGCGACCCATCGGCGTCCGAGGCCGAGATCCTCGGGCGGTTCTTCGAGGGGATCGAGAAGTTCTCGCCGACGCTCGTGTCGTGGAACGGCAGCGGCTTCGACCTGCCGGTGCTGCATTACCGCGCGCTTTTGCACAAGATCCCCTGCGCGCGTTACTGGGAGACGGGCGACGACGACCCGGCATTCCGCTGGAACAATTACCTGAGCCGCTACCACGCCCGGCATACCGACGTTATGGACGTGTTGTCGGGCTATCAGGGGCGCGCGACAGCCCCCCTCGATGAGCTGTCGGCGTTCCTCGGATTTCCCGGCAAACAGGGCCATGACGGGGCTGAGGTCTGGGACCGCTACCGCCGCGGGGAGATCGAAGGCATACGCGCCTACTGCGAGACCGACGTCTTGAATACCTATCTCGTGTACCTGCGGCTCGAGCTCATGCGCGGCCACCTCACGCCCGAGGCCCACAAGCTGGAGGAGGAACGGCTGAAGACCGTCCTGGCAGAAGCCGGGAAGGCGCACCTTTCGGCGTTCCTGGGCGCATGGGAGGGGCACGCGGCATGAGCGCCCGGCGGCTGCCGGAGGACGCCGTCTGCGCTGTTACCTCCCTGAACCACGACGGTTGCGGGGTGGGCCACTGCGATGGCAAGGTGGTGTTCATCGACGGCGCGCTGCCGGGCGAGGAGGTCCGCTTCCGCTACGCAGGCCGCAAGCGCCGCTTCGACACCGGGGTCGTGCAGGAGGTCCTGACGCGCTCGCCGGATCGCGTGGACGCCCGCTGCGCGCATTTCGGGGTGTGCGGCGGGTGCCGGCTCCAGCATCTGGCGCCGCGCGCGCAGCTTCTGGCCAAGGAGGGGGTCGTGCGCGAGGCGTTCGCCCATATCGCCAAGATAGACTGCGGAGATTGGGCGGCGCCGGTGGCCGGTCCGGTCTTCGGGTACCGGCGCAAGGCCCGGCTCGGGGCGCGTGTCGTCGAGAAGAAGGGTGGACTTTTGCTCGGGTTTCGCGAGCGCCGGCACTCCTACATAACGCCCCTGTCGCGTTGCCATACGCTCGATGCGCGGATCGGCGAGAAGTTGACCGATCTGAAGAGTCTTCTGGAAGGCCTGTCCTGTCCCGAATCGATTCCTCAGGTCGAGTTCGCATCCGGCGACGACAACGCGGCCCTGGTGATTCGCCACCTGCAGGATTTGACGGCCCAGGACCTGCGGGTCCTTGCCGGCTTCGGGGAGGATCAGGGATTTGCCCTGTATACCCAGGCGGGCGGCCCGGAGACCGTGCAATACGTCGGCGGGCGCCCGGACCGGTTGCACTACACCCTTCCGGGGTTCGGCGTCGATCTGACCTTCGGACCCACGGATTTCATCCAGGTCAACGGCGAGATCAACAAGGCCCTGGTGACGCAGGCGCTGGACTGGCTGGATGTGGGCGGCGCGGATCGCGTCCTGGACCTTTTTTGCGGCCTGGGCAATTTCACGTTGCCCATCGCCCGTCGCGCGGCCCACGTGTTCGGGATCGAGGGCGCCCCGGCGCTTGTGGAAAAGGCCCGCGCCAACGCGCTTGCGAACGGTCTTGGCAACGCCGCGTTCGCGGCTGCCGATCTGGACTCCGAGGCGCTGGCCGGCCTGCTCGGGGATCGGCGATTCGACGCGGCGCTGCTCGATCCGCCGCGCACCGGGGCCATGGCGGCGGTCAAGACCCTGGGGGCGTGCGCGGTGCCGCGGCTTGTTTATGTGTCGTGCAATCCCGCGACGCTTGCGCGCGACGCGCAATGGCTGGTGTATCAGGGGGGGTACCGCCTGGTGCGCGCGGGGGTCGTGGATATGTTTCCGCACACCCACCATATCGAAACCATGGCCTTGTTCGTGAGGGATCGCTAGGTGGCATACATCGAGATCGATGTGGCGCGCCAGGACCTGCGGCTTTTCGAGCGCGAGGGCGCGGACGCGGTCTGGGAGACTGCGGTGGCCACCGCCAAAAACGGCGTGGGCGAGCGTTACGGAAGCTTTCGGACGCCGCGGGGACTGCACGTCGTGCGGGCCAAGATCGGGGCTGGGGCGCCGCGCGGCACGGTATTCGTCGGGCGCCGCCCAACCGGCGAGATCTATAGCCCGGCCTTGCGCGCGCTCTATCCGCAGAGGGATTGGATACTTACGCGTATCCTGTGGCTAAGCGGGCTCGTGGTGGGCCAGAATCGGTTGGGCGAGGTCGATACCATGCGCCGCTACATCTATATCCATGGGGCGCCGGACGAGGACCCCATGGGGGCGCCTTCGTCGCACGGTTGTATCAAGATGCGAAACGACGACATCATCGAACTCTTCGAACGGGTCCCGCCGGGCACGCGGGTCCGCGTCATCGGGTAAGGAGGCGCAATGTCCCTGGGGCCGGTCATGATGGATTTGGCGGGAACTGCGCTGTCGCAGGACGAGCGCAGGCGGCTGTGCCACCCGCTGGTCGGGGGGGTCATCCTGTTTACCCGGAATTACGAAGGTCCCGCGCAGTTGCGCGCGTTGACCGCCGAGATCCGGGCCCTGCGCGATCCGCCGCTCGTCATCACCGTGGATCACGAGGGCGGGCGCGTCCAGCGGTTCCGGGAGGGGTTCACGAGCCTGCCGGCGGCCGCGCGGATCGGCGAGGTCCATGCGCGCGACCGCGGCCGGGGGCGCCGGCTTGCGCAGGCGGCGGGCTACGTCATGGCCGCCGAGCTCTTGGCCCACGGCGTCGACATGAGCTTTGCGCCGGTGCTCGACATCGGGCGGGGGGTCTGCGATGTGATCGGCGACCGGGCATTCGCCGAGGACCCGCTGGTCGTAGCCGAACTCGCGCGGCACTATGTCCTGGGTATGACTCAGGCCGGCATGGCGGCGTGCGGCAAGCACTTTCCCGGACACGGCGGGGTGGCGGGCGACTCGCACACGGAGCTCCCGGTCGACGACCGCCCGCTGTCGGCCCTGAGGGCGGCGGACCTCATCCCGTTTGCCCGTCTTTGCCCGACGGTCCTCGCGGCCGTCATGCCTGCGCATGTCCTGTACCCGCAAGTCGATGCCGAACCGGCCGGGTTCTCACGGGTGTGGTTGGAGGACGTCTTGCGCAGGGGCCAGCACTTTAGCGGGGTGATATTCAGCGACGATCTCAGCATGGCCGGCGCCCACGGCGCCGGGGACCTCGGCGCACGGGCCCGCAAGGCCTTGTCGGCGGGCTGCGACGTCGTGCTCGCCTGCAACGATCCCGGCGCGATCGACGGGCTCCTCGAGGCGCTCTCGGGGTATGCCAATCCGCTCTCGCAGGCGCGCATGGCCCGGCTCCACGGGCGTCCGGGCCACACCGCGGGCGAACTTTCCGAAAACGCCGGCTACCGCGCGTCCCGCGAGCTCCTGGCATCGCTTCTTCCGGAATCGGCATGAGCGGGGCCCCGAGGCGGCGTGCGATGCGCTCGGACGATCCGGCCGATCCGCCCGTATCGGGAGGCGCGGCCTTGTCGCGCTGCCGGAAGTGTCCGCGGCTTGCGGCCTTTCGCGACGAGATCAGGGGCCGCCACCCCGGCTATTACTGCCGGCCGGTCCCGCCGTTCGGCGACGACGACGCGCGGCTTGTGATCGTGGGGCTGGCGCCGGGCCTGCACGGGGCCAACGCCACCGGGCGTCCGTTCACCGGGGATTACGCCGGCATCCTGCTTTACGAAACCCTCCATCGCCTGGGTCTTGCGAATCGGGCGCAGTCGGTGGCGGTAGGCGACGGGCTGATCTTGACGGGCTGCCGGATCACCAACGCCGTCAAATGCGTCCCGCCCGCCAATCGTCCGACCGGAGAGGAAATCCGCACCTGCGCGCCGTATCTGAACGCCGAGCTTGCCCGGATACCCGAAGGGGGCGTTATCATGGCCTTGGGCCGCATCGCCCACGAGGCGGTGCTGCGCGCCTTCGGCGTGCCGCTTGCGCGGCACAAATTCGCACACGGCGCCCGACACGTCGTGGCGCACAGGGTCTTATGGGACTCCTATCATTGCAGCCGCTACAACACACAGACCAGGCGTCTGACCGGGACGATGTTCGAGGCGGTCCTCAAGGCGGCCTTGCGCGAGGCGCCATGACCGATCTCCGCGAGCTCGTGCGGGGTTTGGGGGATTGTCCGGGGGTCTACCGCATGCTGGACGAGGCGGGCGTCGTGCTCTACGTCGGCAAGGCCGTCAGTCTGCGCAAGCGCGTGAGCAGCTATCTGCGGCCCATGAAAAGCCCGCGGATCGTCTCACTCATGGCCGCCGTGCGCCACATCGAGGTCACGGTCACGCACACCGAGACCGAGGCGCTGCTGCTCGAAAACAACCTCATAAAGACTTTAAAACCCCGCTATAACGTCTTGTTGCGGGACGATAAAAGCTATCCGATGATCTTTCTCGGCGGGACCGGGGATTTTCCGCGGCTCGGCTTCCATCGGGGCGCGCGGCGCGAGCCCGGGCGCTATTTCGGTCCCTATCCGAGCGCCACCGCGGTCCGCGAGACCCTAAACCTGTTGCAGCGCGTATTTCCGGTGCGCCAGTGCGAGGATACGGTATTCCGCAACCGGACCCGTCCGTGCCTGCAATACCAGATCCACCGGTGCTCCGGGCCGTGCGTCGGGCTCGTGGATAAGGACAGTTATGCGCGCGACGTCGCGCACACGCTGCTGTTTCTCGAGGGACGCAATAAGACCTTGCTCGGCGAGCTGAAGCGGCAGATGACGGAGGCCGCGACACGGCTCGATTTCGAGCAGGCGGCCCGTCTGCGCGATCGCGCGGCGCTATTGAGCGCCGTTCAGGAACGTCAATATGTGGACAACGACAAGGGCGACGCCGATGTCATAGCGGTGGCGTCCGAGGGCGGCGTGTCGGCGGTGGCGGTGTTGGCGATCCGCGGCGGGCGCCAGCTGGGCTGCAAGACGCTCTTCCCGCGCGTGCCCGAGGCCATGCCCGTGGCGGAGGCGCTGGCGGCCTTTCTCCCGCAGTATTACCTTGGACAATCGCCGCCGGCCCGGATCTATCTCGAGGTTCCGGTCCCCGGGCGCGACCCGCTGGAGGAGGCCTTGCGCGCGGACTCGGGGCATGCCGTGAAGATCGCCGTACCGGCGCGCGGGATCCCCCGCCAGTGGCTGGCCTTGGCGCGGACCAACGCCGTGGACGCCCTGCGCCGCAGGCAGGCGGAACGCGCAAGTCACGGCGCGCGCTGGGAGGCGATGACCGCTGCGCTTGGGCTTAAGGCCGCGGGGCGCGTCGAGTGCTTTGACATAAGCCACACGCAAGGCGAGCTTCCGGTGGCGTCGTGCGTGGTCTTCGGGCCGGAGGGGCCGATCAAAAGCGACTATCGCCGTTTTCACATCGAAGGGGTGGCCGGCGGCGACGACTATGCGGCCATCGGCCAGGCGGTCACGCGTCGCTACAGCCAGGCGCCGTTGCCGGATCTCATCTTGATCGATGGGGGCGCAGGCCAGGTCGCGCGCGCCCACGAGGCCTTGCAGGCCTTGGGGCGCCAAGGGCGGGTCCTGGGGATCGCCAAGGGGCCCGACCGCCGGTTCGGGGACGAGGAGTTCTATGAGCCGGGCAATCCCGCACCATTTACCCTCGATGGCGCGCCCGCGGCCCTCCTGTTCCTCGCGTCGGTGCGCGACGAGGCCCATCGTTTCGCCATCACCGGGCATCGCGGGCGGCGCGCCAAGGCGCGGCTGGTATCGGAACTTGATACCATCCCCGGCATAGGCCCGAAACGCCGCCAGACCTTGGTGAAGGCCTTGGGGGGTGCGCGCTTCGTGGCGCAAGCGGAATTGGCCGATCTCGAGCGGCTCCCGGGGATCAGCAAAGGGCTTGCGCGGCGCATCTACGATATTTTCCATGCCAAAGGCGACCCGTGCCCATAAACGCGCCCAATATCCTGACGCTCCTGCGGATCGCGCTCATCCCGGTCTTCGTGCTCATGTATTTCCTGCCGGTCTCGTGGGCCAATATCGCGACCGCCGGATTCTTTCTGCTGGCGGCCATCACCGACTGGCTGGACGGCTATCTTGCGCGTCGATGGAACCAGTCGTCGGCGTTCGGCGCGTTTCTCGATCCGGTGGCCGACAAGCTCATGGTGGCCGCGGCGCTGATCATGATCGTGGCGAACCCGGGCCTGCACCCGCCCTTGCTCAGCGCGCTGCTTTTTTCGGTCGTAGTGCTCATCATCATCGGGCGCGAGATCGCGGTCTCGGCGTTGCGCGAGTGGATGGCCGAGGTGGGTAAGCGCAAGAGCGTCGCGGTGTCCCTGGTGGGCAAGTTCAAGACCGGCGTTCAGATGGCGGCGATCCTGCTTTTGCTCTACGAACGGCCGATCCTCGGTATCCCGGCATTCCGTGCAGGCGAGCTCCTTCTCTATGTGGCGGCCCTGCTCACGCTCTGGTCGATGGGGGTGTACTTGAAGGCCGCGTGGCCGGAGCTCACGAAGGGGGAGGGGGAGGGCCGGTAGCGCCGCCCGCGATATCGAGCGGGGTCACGGCAAGGACCCACCATCCCGCGACCGGTTGGGGCATCCAAAACCGTTCCGTCAGACTTGCTCGTTCCTGTCCCAACGGCGGGGCTTGTCGCGCATCGGGTCAACGCCCGGCTCGCGCGGCATCCGGCGCAGTAGCGCGAGCAGCCGCTTCAGCGGTCAAGCGGGGGCCGTGTCGTCACGCGTTTACCCGCCACTTCCCGGATCGATCGCAAACTCGGTTGCCAACGGAAGCATCAGATTGCCTCCCGCGCGATTACTGAGTCGCTTGACCAGGTGCGCGACAAGCCCCGCCGTTCAGGGCAGGGAAGGATCCCACGGGGACTTCCTTCGGTCGTAGCGCGGACGCCGAAGGCGTCCTTGGGTTTCAGTGTGGAGTCTGCTGCTGCTCAATGTACTGGCGCACGATGGAAATCGGCGCTCCGCCACAACTTGAGGCGAAGTAGGACGGCGAC
>DAIDMD010000079.1 GCA_027449165.1 Acidiferrobacter sp.
GGCCCCGGTCAGCCCCAACCGGGCCGCGTGCCCCCTCGACCCCCCGAAGATATTTTCATAGCCGTCCCTCTGGTCCGGGCCCGTCCAACAACCGGTTAAATCGCGGCTCGCTTCGCTTCGCGATTTAACCTTATTCGTTACGCCAACGTGGAAGATTACGGGACATGTCCCGCAACCACTTTACGCCGCCAAATGTGGTGCCTACCTTACGCTGAGCGGTATTGGTCATCTTCCTCCCCGCTTCTCGCATAGGGTACCCACATGACACAGCAAGCTTGAGGAGGTCGTCGCTGGCCTCCCCCGTGATGCGAGCGCCCGGGGTATCGCCGCCGACATTACAAACGAAGCAGATGTGGTGCGGTTCTTCGAACAAGCCGACTCGTTCGACCATTTGGTCAGCACTGTTGCCGACCTGGCCTATCAGCCCGTGCGCGAATTCGATCTGACAGCCGCACGCCGATCGGTGGACTCGAAGCTGATGAGTTCACTGCTGCTAGCCAAACACGGGTGCGTGCGCCCCGCCCCGGAGGCTCATTAACCTTGGCGATGGAGTGTGTCGAGCTTGCCGCGTCCCTGGGTATCTCCGAGATACTGCCAGTGGGCCGCCTCGTAGCCAGCGCCGGTGAACGCGGCTCCCCGACGAAGGCTTCAAGCAAGACCGGGCGATAGACGTAGCGGGTGTGCCAATCGTCGGCTAGGCGCTTCGATGTCAGGGCGAGGATGCGCGAGGCGGGGTTTTGACAGTGAATCCAGGGCGGGATGAGGACCAGCCATGCGGCCGACAATGAGCGGGCGTTGTTGACGATGAGGTGCAGGTTGCGCCGACGCTGCTCGGCAGTCCAGCCGATGGCGCCATCGCGCGGGCTGGTTTTCGAGGCGCCCGCGCCGAAGCCGAGCGCGGCGATGATGTGCCCTTCGGCGCGCACGAAGTAGCGTAGGTGCGCGCCCGGCAAGGGTTGATGGCCAAGGTAGCGATGGCGTTCGATATGGACGTTCCACAGCATTTCGAAGTGAGGCACTATCTACGGCTGGGCCTTCGGGCCCAGCGCATCAGGAGGCGGCTTGGGCTTGCCGCAAAAGCGGCCTCAGGTCGGCCAGCGTACGGGTATTCAGGACATGCCGGCGCTCCAGCCAGCCGCGCCGCGCCTGTCCGATGCCGTACTCCAGAAACCGGAAGTCCGCACCGGCGTGGGCATCCGAGTCGATGCTCACGGCCACGCCCTCGTCGCGCGCCATCCGGCAATGGACGTCCGTGAGGTCGAGGCGTTCCGGCTGCGCGTTGAGCTCGAGATGGCACCCGCACGCGCGCGCCTTGCGGATGATGCGCGCCATGTCGACGTCATAGGCCTCGCGCGAGCCGATCAGCCGGCCGGTGGGATGGGCCAGCAGCGTGAGATAGGGATGATCCAGCGCCCGCAGGATGCGCTCGGTCTGCCGGGCGCGCGACAGGCCGAACCGGCTGTGGATCGCGCCGACCACAAGGTCCAGGGGCTGCAGGGCGGCATCGGGCAGGTCGAGGCTCCCGTCCTCGAGGATGTCGACCTCGATGCCCTTGAGGAGGGTGATCTCCGGATGCGCGGCGTTCCAGGCGTCGATGGCCTCCCCCTGCTGGGCGAGCCGCCGCGGATCGAGTCCGTGGGCGACGGACAGGTGCCGCGAATGGTCGGTGATGGCAAGATAACGGAGCCCCTGCAGCGCCGCCGCGCGCGCCATATCCTCGAGACTGTCGCGCCCGTCGCTCGCGGCCGTATGGCTGTGCAGGTCGCCGCAAAGATCGCGCCGCTCGACGAGCAGCGGCAGCGTGCCGGCGCGCGCTGCGTCGATCTCCCCGCGGTCTTCGCGCAACTCCGGCGGGATATACGGGAGGTCGATCGCCGCGTAGACCGATTCCTCGGTGGCGCCGGCGATGCGCGCCTTGCCCCGGAAGACGCCGTATTCGTTGATCTTCAGGCCGCGCGCCTGGGCAAGACGCCGCACGGCGATGCTGTGCGCCCGGGAGCCGGTGAAATAGTGCAGCGCGGCGCCGTAGCTCTCTTCGGCGACCACCCGCAAATCCACCTGCAGGCCGCAGCGCAGCCGCACGCTCGCGCGGGTCGTCCCGCCCGACAGGATTTCGCTCACCTCGTCGTAGGCGGTAAACCGCTTGGTCACGGCCGGGCCCGACGCGGCGGCGACCACGAAATCCAGGTCGCCCACGGTCTCCTGCCGGCGCCGGAAACTGCCGGCTACGACCACCTGGCGCACGCCGGGTGTCTGCTCGAGGTAGGCCGCCAGCGCCTGGGCATAGGGCTCCGCAAACGCGAGGCGAAAGCGGCGCGCCTTCGACCAGTGCGCGGCCACCGCCTGCCGGATGTTCGCCTCCGTGCGCGGACCGAATCCGGGGAGGCTTGCTACGCGCCCGGCACGCACCGCGGCGTCCAATTCCTCCAGGGTGCGCACGTGCAGGTTGTCGTAGAGGATCTTCACCCGCTTTGGCCCCAGTCCCGGGATTTGCAAAAGCGCGGTGATCGCCGCCGGCCAGTCCTTGTGCAGCCGGTCCAGAAAGACGCTGTGGCCGGTGCGCGCGATCTCTTCGAGTTTGGCGCTCAGATCCGCGCCGATGCCCGGAAGCTTGGGCAGGGCCTCGCCGCGGTTGATGAGGCCGGCGAGATCCCGGCCGTAGTCGTTGATGGTGCGGGCGGCATTGCGGTACGCGCGGATTCGGAACGCGTTGGCCCCCTGGATCTCGAGCAGGTCGGCGATCTCGCCGAATACCGCCGCGATATCGGCATTGTGGACCGGCATGGCGCCTCCTGAAGGGGCGTAGGTTACGTCCCGCGCGGCACAGCCGTACGCCCGATCTCCGCGCCCTATCCGCTACATGGGGGCCGTGGCCCGGGTTTTCCAGCTGTTGCCCGCGGCGCGACAACGGCCGGCGCAGCGCCGGGGGTCTTCCGGTCGCAGACGCCCCGGCCCGGGGACCGCGATCGTCTTCGGACCCGATGGCGCCGCGGGGTCCGGCCCGCTACCATGCGCGCATGACGAGCGCTATCCCCCCCCTTCTGATCGGCGCGCGCGGCTATACGCATGCCTGTTGGCAAGGGCGCTTCTACCCGCGCGACCTCCCCCTCGAGTGGCGTTTTCTCTTCTACAGCCATCGCTATCCGGCGCTGCTCATGCCGGCGCGGGCGTGGGGCTCGGATCCTGCGCGTCTGGCGGCGTTGGCCGAGGAGGCGCCGCCGGATTTCCGTCTGGTGCTGGAGGTCCCGGAAAGGGCCCTGCCGCGGCTTGCGGAGGCGGACGCCTGGCCAAGGCCCCTGGCCGCCGCCTGTCTCGTCCGGCTTCGGCGCCTGGGCCCGGTCCACAAAAAGCCGCTCGCCGCGCTGGCGCGTGCGTTGCCCGTGGCCGCGGACCTGCGCGTCTGCGAGGCGCGGTGCCGCGCCGATCTTGCGGCGTTGGGGGTCGGATTATGCGGCCGTCCGGGCGCCGCGCGGTCGCCCAGCGGCCCGTTTGCGGTCAGCCTCGTGGACCGGATCGACCGGCGCGGGCTTGCCGCAGCCTTGCGGGAACTCGCCGCAGTCGAGGCCCCGGCCGGATCGGCGCTGTTTTTCTGCGATCCGACGACAGCGCCGGGCGGCTTGGACGAGGCCCAGCTGATCGCCGATCTGCTGGGACGGGCCTAGAAGAGCAGGCTTACGCCGGCGTACAGACCTACGCCGGACACGTTGACATGGGTGCCGTAGATGACGCCGCTCGGGGCGTACACGCCGCGCAGTTCGGTGTAGAAGCCGAGGCTGTGCGCCCATTCGAACTCCACCCCTCCGTCCACCTCGACCGCCGGACCGATGCCGGTCCCCCCGTTCACCCCGCTGACCTGGGTGTCGGCCAGCCCCAGGCCGGCCCCTATGTAGGGATACACGTGGGCCCAGGGCCGGTGGTACTTTTTGAGGGTCAGCATGAAGAGCCGCGAGGCGACGTTGCCGCTCTGGCCGGAGTTGTCGATGGTGTTGTTGGAGAGCAGGAGCTCGCCGCCATAGGCGATGCCGTTGTAGTGGCGCTGCTCCCAGGCGATCCCGTAGACGCCATTGGCCCCAGTGCTCAACCCGCTATCGCGGCCGGCCACGGTCTGATGGGTATGAGCCAGATGGGTGGCGCCGACTGTCAGGATCAGCGCGTCCTCGGCGAAGGCGCTTGGGGCGGCGAGCAGGAGCGCGCCCAGTATGGCGAAACGGTGTATGCGATTCACGACTCTCCCTCGAGCCCGATGAGGCGCCCCATTATAGGGGAGACCCGAGGCTTTGCCCACGGTGGCCGTGCCGTTTGTCGGGGACAGCCGGGGCCGCCGCCGCGCCGTCGCGGGGTTTTGTGGGGAGGCCCTGTTATGGCATGCTTGGGGCCGCGCCGGACGGGTCGATACCCGGGCCGTCCGGGGCATCGACCGGCGGGGCAGTGCGGGAGCGCTTGCCATGGGCCAGCGCGCGACAATAACGATAACGAGATTTTTAAGGATGGGCCGTGGACCGACCGAAGAGTGCCGAGCCCCTGGTGACGGTGCGCGATCTCGCGTTCGCCCGCGATAGCCGCGCGATCTTTCAAGACCTGAATCTTACCGTCGCCCGGGGCAGCGTGACCGCCATCATAGGCGGCAGCGGAACCGGCAAGACAACCCTTCTCAGCCTCATCGGCGGCCGCCTTGCGCCCGCGCGCGGGACCGTGGAGGTGGCGGGCGAGGTCGTGGGCGGCCTGCCCCGCAAGCAGCTCTTCGCGCTGCGCAAGCGCATGGGGATGCTGTTCCAATCGAGCGCCCTGCTGACCGATCTCGACGTCTTCGAAAACGTGGCGTTTCCGATGCGTGAGCATACCCGCCTGCCGGAGGCGCTGATCCATCATCTGGTCCTGATGAAACTCGAGATGGTCGGTCTGCGCGGCGCGCGCGACCTGTTTCCCGCCGAGCTTTCCGGGGGGATGTCCCGGCGCGTGGCGCTCGCGCGCGCCATAGCCCTCGACCCGATGATGGTCATGTACGATGAGCCGTTCGCCGGGCTCGACCCGATCTCCATGGGCGTCGTCGTCAAGCTCATACGCGAGCTGAACGACGCCCTCGACATGACGTCCATCGTCGTCACGCATGACGTCGCCGAGACCTGCACGATCGCCGACTACGTCTATCTCCTGGGCAGCGGGCGCGTGATCGCCGAGGGGACCCCGGCGGACATGAAGAAGACCGACGCCCCCGAGGTCCGCCAGTTCATGGGCGGCTTGCCGGACGGCCCGGTGGCGTTCCACTACCCGGCGCAACCCTATCTCGACGATCTCATGACGGCGAACCGGTCATGAATCCGGTTGCGTGGATAAGCGGGCTCGGCCGCCGGGTCATCGCGGGCATCGGCCGCCTCGGGCGGGCCACGCTCTTTTTGGCGCGGCTCATGCCGGCTTTGGGCGCGGCGCTTGCGCGCGGCCGCCTGGTGGTCCAGCAGATCTATATGACGGGCGTGTTGACCCTGGTCATCGTGGTGGTGTCGGGGGCCTTCGTCGGTATGATCCTGGCCCTGCAAGGCTACAACACGCTGGTGCGCTACGATGCCCAGTCGTCCTTGGGGCTGCTGGTGGCCTTATCGCTCACCCGCGAGCTTGGGCCGGTGCTGACCGCGCTCCTGTTCGCGGGCCGGGCAGGCTCGGCGCTTACCGCCGAGATCGGGCTCATGAAGGCGACCGAGCAACTCGACGGCATGGAGATGATGGCCGTCGATCCCCTGCCGCGGGTCGTCGCCCCGCGGTTCTGGGCGGGATGGATCGCGGTCCCGCTGCTCGCCATGATCTTCAGCGCGGTCGGCATCATCGGGGCGTATCTCGTGGCGGTGGGCGACCTTGGCCTGGACGGCGGCGTATTCTGGTCGCAGATGCAAAGCGGCGTGAGCGTGTCGAACGACATCATGGGCGGGCTTGTCAAAAGCGTCGTGTTCGGTTTTGTCGTGAGCTGGATCGCGGTATTCGAGGGCTACGACGCGAAGCCGACCTCCGAGGGCGTGAGCCGTGCCACGACGCGCACGGTGGTGAGTTCGTCGCTCGCGATCCTGGGCCTTGACTTCATCATGACGGCATTCATGCTGCGAGGGCTTTGAATATGCAGGCGAGGGGTGTGGAGTTTTCGGTCGGCCTGTTCGTCGTGGCCGGGCTTTTGGCCTTGGCCATGCTGGCGCTCAAGGTCGGTAACATCCATGTGCTGAATTCCGGAGAGACCTACGCCGTGACCGCCGACTTCAACGACGTCGGGAGCCTCAAGCCCAAGGCCCCGGTGACGGTGGCCGGCGTGCGCGTAGGCCAGGTGGCGCGCATCACCGTCGACCCGGTCACCTACCAGGCGGTCGTAACCCTCGACATCCTGAAGAAATACCGGTTCCCGGTGGACTCCAGCGCGTCCATCCAGACGGCCGGACTCCTGGGCGAGCAGTACGTCAGCTTAAGCCCGGGCGGAAGCCAACGCTATCTTGGGAACGGTGGTAAAATCCGGATCACGCAGTCGGCGATTATCCTGGAAAAAATCATAAGCCAGTTGCTCTATAGCAAGGCCGGCCAGTCCCCCGGCCACAGCTAACGCGTCGATAGAGAAGAGGGAACGAATGACATCGATAAGACGCTATGCGGCCATGTGGGCGCTGATCGGCTGCCTGTTGCCGGCGTGGGTGTTGGCGGCCATCGCCCCGTCGACGCCGCCCAACGTGATCGTCCAGCAGAAAACGGACCAGATCCTGCACCTGATCGAGAAAAATCGGGCCGTCTACGACCGCAACAAGGCGGCCTTGTACGCCATGGTCGATAAGCAGATCGTGCCGTATTTCGATTTCGGGCGCATGTCCCGCTGGGTCCTGGCGCGTTACTGGCGCACCGCCACGCCCGCGCAGCGGGCCGAGTTTACGCTCCAGTTCCGCAACCTCCTGGTGCGGACCTATGCAACCGCCCTCTTGAGCTATTCGGGGCAGCGCATCTCCTACCTGCCCTATCGCGGCACCGCCCAAAGCCGGCACGCCGTGGTGGATACCCTGATCCTCGAGAACAACGGCGGCGCGAACATCCCGATCGACTACATGTTCGTCCACAACGAGACCGGCTGGAAGGTCTACGACGTCACCATAGACGGCGTGAGTCTCGTGACCAACTATCGTTCGGTCTACGGGAGCCGGATTCGCCGGGACGGCTTGAGTGCCCTCATCGCCGACATGAAACGCGCCAACGGCACCTCCCCTTGACGGCCCGCCTCGTTCTGCGCGAACCCGGACACTACCGCCTGGAGGGGGCCGTCCGCTTCGACGCGCCGCTGCCAGACGAGCTCCAGTCGCCCGGGATCGTGCCGGTGGCCGGACGCGCGATCGTTGCGCTCGACGGCCTGGAGCGCGCCGACTCCGTGGTCCTGGCCTTGCTGGTCGAGTGGGTGCGCCGCGCCCGCGCCGAGGGCTTCCGGCTCGTCGTGGCGGAGGTTCCGGATCGGCTCCAGGCCCTGATTCGGGTGACCGGGCTCGGCCCGATCCTCGCCGACGGTCCATGAGCGTAGGCTGCGCCGAACCGGCGATCGCGGTTGCCGGCCTCCACAAGCGCTTCGCCCGCGTCCACGCCGTTCGCGGGATCGATCTCGAGGTCCGCCGGGGGGAGTTTTTCGGCCTCCTGGGGCCCAATGGCGCCGGAAAGTCCACGCTCATCAATATCCTGGCCGGGCTCACGCGTGCCGATGCCGGCCATGCCGCCATTTGCGGCCACGATGTGGTTACGGATTACCGGGCGGCCCGCCGGGCGCTCGGCGTCGTGCCGCAGGAGATCGTCTTCGATCCGTTTTTCACGGTGCGCGAGGTGCTGGCGATCCAGGCCGGTTATTTCGGGCTCCGGGGGGCGGCCGACAAGGCGTGGCAAGAGGAACTCCTGGCCGCGTTGATGCTGGCCGATAAAGGCGATGCCAACATGCGCGCCCTGTCGGGAGGGATGAAGCGCCGGGTTTTGATCGCCCAGGCCCTGGTCCACCGGCCCCAGGTCGTCATCCTGGACGAGCCCACCGCGGGGGTGGACGTCGAGTTGCGGGCGTCCCTATGGGTATTCGTGCGCCGGCTTCACGAGGAGGGCCATACGATCGTGCTGACCACCCATTATCTCGAGGAGGCCGAGGCCTTGTGCGGGCGCATCGCGATCATGCAGGACGGCGGCATCGTCGCGCTCGACACCAAGGAGGCCTTGCTGCGGCGGGCGGTCTCGAAGACCTTGCGGGTGACGACCGCGGAACCGGCGGTCGCGGTCCCCGAAGGGCTGGCGCCGAAGCTGCGCAAGCGCACCGGCCAGATTCTCGAGTTCACGCTCCAGCAAGGGACCGACTCGATTCCCGAGGTCCTGGAGTCCCTGCGGGCCGCGGGCCACGTCGTGACCGATATCGCGACCGAGCAGGCGAGCCTCGAAGAGGTCTTTTTGGCGCTGACCCACAGGGGTGCGCGCGCCTCGGTCGGGGGGGCGGAGGGGCCATGGTCCGGGCCGGCGTCCCGGACCGGGCCGTGATCGAGGGATCCCCGGACGGTCATCCCGGCCGAGCGCCTGTCCGGCGCCGGCTTATGCCATGCGGGCCGCGAGGACCGGACGCACCCCCTGGGGCGCGGGCCCGCGGTTGCTGGGCGAAGGGCCGCATGCCCATCCCGATCGGGGCTGGCGGCCCGATTCCCGAGAGCGGTATGCTGCGGCCCCCGAGCGGGCCGAGAGGAGACGCCCTGCCCGGTCCGATACCTTGTGCGATGGCGATTTTCCGGACGGCGACCTTATGACCGGTTTTCCTACCTTATTTTACAAGGAGTTGCTTCGCTTTTATAAAGTCTCGTTCCAGACGATACTGGCGCCGGTCGTCACCGCGCTCCTGTATCTCCTGGTCTTTGCCAGCACCTTCAAGGGTCGTCCGGACATCCTGCCCGGCGTGTCTTACGCGGCATTCCTGATTCCGGGCCTCATGATGATGTCCATGATCCAAAACGCCTTCGCCAACAGCTCGTCGAGCCTGATTCAATCGAAGATCGCGGGCAACCTCATCTTTATCCTGCTGTCGCCTCTGTCGGCCCTCGAGTTCTTCCTGGCGTTCGTGGGCGCCTCGGTGGTGCGCGCCTTGTGTGTGGCGGCCGGGGTCTATGTCGCGGCGGTCTTTTTCGTGGCGTTGCCGATCCGGCATCCGGTTTTTCTCGCGTTGTTCGGTCTTCTGGGGAGTGCCGCGCTCGGTGCCCTCGGGATCATCGCCGGGATATGGGCCGAGCGGTTCGATCAGCTCGCCGGTTTTCAGAACTTCGTGGTCGTGCCGCTCTCGTTTCTAAGCGGCGTCTTCTATTCCCTGCGCGATCTGCCGCCCTTCTGGCGGACGCTCTCCCGGCTGAACCCGCTGCTCTACATGATCGACGGTTTTCGCTACGGGTTCTTCGGGACGTCCGACGTCTCCCCGGCGCTCAGTCTCGCGATGGTGGCCGGTTTCTGCGCGGCGGTCTCCCTGATCGCCTTGGCGTTGGTCGGGCGAGGCTACCGCCTGCGGAACTGACCCTTTCCCACGGTCTCGGAGACGGGTATCCTTAAGGGTTAGACGAGATAGGTGGACGACATGATTACGCCACAAGAGATCAAGGACCTCATAGAAGCGGGGTTGCCGGATGCGCGGGTGCGGGTAAGCGGCGACGGTCACCACTTCGAGGCGGTCGTCGTGTCGCCCGCCTTCCAGGGCAAGAGCCGGATTCAACAGCATCAGCTCGTATACGCCGCCCTGGGGGACCGGATGCGCGAGCAGATCCACGCCTTGTCGCTGAAGACCGATTCGCCCTGAGCGCGCGCGGACACGCCTTATTGGAGATCAACGATGAGCATTGAAGAACGTATTCGTCAGCAGGTAACGGAGAACGATATCGTTCTCTACATGAAGGGCACGCCGCAGTTTCCTCAATGCGGCTTCTCGGGCAAATCCGTGCAGCTCCTGAAGGCGTGCGGCGCGCAGTTCAAGGGAATCGACGTGCTGGCCGATCCGGAGATCCGCGACGGCATCAAGCGGTTCTCCAATTGGCCGACCATCCCGCAGCTCTATATCCGCGGCGAATTCATCGGCGGCTGCGACATCATGACCGAGCTCTACGAGAAGGGTGAACTACAAAAGCTCGTGTCGGGCGCGGGGAATTGAGCGATCCGCGGGAAGAAGGCAATAAGGCCGCCGGCCGGCGGCCTTATTTTTTATCAAAAAGGGGGGCGGCGCGACCGTGGATAAGCTTATTGTAAACGGGGGCGTGCCCTTGCGCGGCGAGATCCGCATCTCGGGCGCCAAGAACGCCGCCCTCCCGGTACTGGTAGCGTCCCTCCTCACCAAAGAGCCTTTGCGGATCGGCAACGTCCCGCACCTCCAGGACATCACGACGACCATGGAGCTTCTGGGCCGCATGGGCGTGCGGCTCGTGGTCGACGAGCACATGACCATCGAGGCCGACGCCTCGGCCATCCACACGCTGCGCGCCCCTTACGATCTGGTCCGCACGATGCGCGCGTCGATATTGGTGCTGGGCCCTTTGCTTGCGCGCTTCGGGGAGGCCGAGGTATCGATGCCCGGCGGTTGCGCGATCGGCTCGCGCCCGGTCAATCTGCACATCAAGGGCCTGCAGGCGATGGGTGCCGATATCACGATCGAGGACGGTTACATCCGGGCCCGTACCAAGCGCCTGAAGGGTGCCCGGATCTTCATGGACGCGGTGTCCGTCACCGGCACGGAGAACCTGCTGATGGCGGCGGCCCTGGCCGACGGGACGACCGTCATCGAGAATGCCGCGCGCGAGCCGGAGATCATCGATCTCGCGAATTGCCTGAACAGCATGGGCGCGCGCGTGAGCGGCGCGGGTAGCGCGGTCCTTACCATAGAAGGGGTCCGGGAGCTGCACGGCGCCCGCCACGACATCATCCCCGATCGCATAGAGACCGGCACCTATCTGGTCGCGGCGGCCATGACCGGCGGCTCGGTCAAGCTGCGGTGCGCGCGGCCCATGCTGCTCGAGGCGGTGCTGGACAAGCTGCGCGAGGCCGGGGCGGCGATCGAGGTGGGTTCGGATTTCATCCGGCTGTCCATGGAGGGGCGCGAGCTGCGGGCGGTCAACGTCCGGACCGCGCCCTATCCCGCTTTCCCCACCGACATGCAGGCGCAGTTCGTGGTCTTGAACGCCATCGCCTCGGGCACCGGCACCGTGGTCGAGACGGTTTTCGAGAACCGCTTCATGCACGTCCACGAGTTGCAGAGGATGGGCGCGGACATCACCATGGAGGGGAATATGGCGGTGGTGCGCGGGGTGAAGGCCCTGCATGGCGCGCCGGTGATGGCGACCGACCTGCGGGCCTCGGCGAGCCTCGTGCTGGCGGGGCTCGTGGCCCGGTCCGAGACCCTGATCGATCGGATCTATCACATCGATCGTGGCTACGAGTGCATCGAGGAGAAGCTCGCCCAGCTGGGGGCGCGCATCCGGCGCATACCCGGTTCGCAGCTCGGCGACTGGACCAAGCGGCAAACGGCCTAATTTATGGTGACTTTGGCCTTGTCGAAGGGGCGGATCCTGGAGGAGAGCATCCCGCTCCTTGAGCGCGCCGGGATCGTCCCCGAGGAGGACCTGACCCAGACCAGACGGCTTATCGTCGGCACCAGCGTCCCGGATATCCGGCTCGTCGTGATTCGGGCCGCGGACGTCCCGACCTATGTCCGCTACGGGGCCGCCGATCTCGGCATTGCCGGCAAGGACGTGCTCCTGGAAGACGGCGGCGAAGGGCTTTACGAGCTCGCCGACCTCGGGATCGCGGCCTGCCGTCTCATGGTCGCGTCGCCGGCCGGCGGGACCGGGCGCGAGGGTGCGCGCGCCTGGACGCGGCTGCGGGTGGCCACCAAATACGTGAGGATCACCGAGCGTTATTTCGCATCGCGCGGCATCCAGGCCGATATCATCCATCTTTACGGATCCATGGAGCTTGCGCCGCTTGTGGGTCTCGCGGACCGCATCGTGGATCTCGTGAGCAGCGGCCGGACGTTGGCCGCCAATGGCCTCGAGGCGACCGATCACGTCCTTGACGTGAGCGCTTGGCTGGTCGCGAACCCGGCGGCGATGAAGATGAAGTACGAGGCCTTAAGACCGGTGATCGCCTCTTTGGCGAAGGAGCGGGGAAAATGAGCGCTATCGCGCGATTGCATACCGCAAGCACGGCGTTCCGTCCGGCGTTTCGGGCCCTGCTCGAGCGCAGCGGGGCCGATGCGCGCAAGGCCGAGGCCGTGGCCCGCGAGATCGTAGACGACGTGCGCGCGCGGGGCGATGCGGCGCTGCTCATGTGGACCGAGCGCCTCGACCGGCGCCTGGCCCGCGACGTCGCCGAGCTGGAGGTCCCGGCACGAGCGCTGCGCGATGCCTTCGAAGGGTTGCCCCGGGCCGAACAGGACGCCCTGAGCGAGGCCGCCGCGCGTATCCGGGCCTTCCATGAGCATCAGATTCTCGCCCCGCACATGCAGGAGGATGCCCTGGGCTCGCGCCTGGGCCAGCAGGTGACGGCGCTGGACCGGGTGGGCCTCTATGTGCCGGGCGGCAAGGCCGCCTATCCGTCGTCGGTCCTGATGAACGCCATCCCCGCGCGGATCGCGGGCGTGGGCGAACTCATCATGATGGCGCCGGCGCCACATGCGCCGCCGCCGCTTGTGCTCGCGGCGGCGCATGTGGCGCAGGTGGACCGGGTGTTCCTGGCGGGCGGCGCACAGGCCATCGCGGCGCTGGCCTACGGTACCGCGACCGTGCCGCGCGTCGACAAGATCGTGGGTCCCGGAAACGCCTATGTGGCCGCCGCCAAGCGGCTGGTCTTCGGGCAGGTTGCCATCGACATGATCGCGGGGCCCTCGGAGGTGGCGATCGTCTGCGACGGTCGTACCGACCCCTCATGGATCGCCTACGACCTTTTTGCCCAGGCCGAGCATGACGAGGGCGCGCAGGCCCTGCTCTTCGCCCCTGACGGCGCCTTTTTGGACGCCGTGGAGGCGCAGATCGACCGGCTGCTGCCCGGGATGGAGCGGCGCGCGATCATCGAGGCCGCGCTCGCCGGCCACGGGGCGCTGATCGAGGTCCGGGACCTCGACGAGGCCCTGGATCTCGTCAACGAGGTGGCCCCCGAGCACCTCGAGCTGTCGTTCGACGACGCGGAGGCGGTCCTCCATCGTGTGCGGCATGCCGGCGCGATCTTCGTGGGGCGTTATACCGCGGAGTCGCTGGGCGATTATTGCGCGGGTCCGAACCACGTACTGCCGACCTCGGGGACGGCGCGGTTTAGTTCGCCGCTCGGGGTGTACGATTTCCAGAAAAGGACGAGCATCGTGATCTGCACGCAAAAAGGGGCCGCGGTGCTTGGCAAGACCGCCTCGGTCCTGGCGCGCGGGGAGGGCCTCACCGCGCATGCGCGCTCCGCCGAGTGCCGCATGAATGGCTGATATCGGACGCTTCATCGCGCCCGGCGTGCGGTCCCGGGGCGCCTACCACGTCCCGGCCGGAGAGCCGCCGATCAAGCTCGACGCCATGGAGAGCCCCTATCGCCTGCCCATGGAGTTGCGCGACCGCTGGCTCCATGCCCTGCGGGACATCGCCCTGAACCGGTATCCGTCGCCCGAGCAGTATGAGCGCGTCAAGGCGCGGCTGGCCCGCGATGCGCGGCTCGGGCCGGACATCGGAATCATTCTCGGCAACGGCTCGGACGAGATCCTGCAAAACATCCTGTTGGCGCTGTCGCCGGACGTCACGGTAATCGCGCCGACGCCGACCTTCGTGATGTACGAGCAGATCGCGTCGATCCTCGGCCGCCGGTTCGTCGGCGTGCCGCTCCAGGAGGGCTTCCGGCTGGACGTCGCGGCCTTGAGGGACGCCCTGGCCCGGCACGCCCCGGCGCTCTTGTTCCTCGCCTATCCGAACAACCCGACGGGGATCCTCTATCCGGACGACGACATGCGCGCGCTGCTTGCGGTCGACGATGCCGCCATCGTGGTCGATGAGGCCTACCACCCCTTCGCCCAGGCGAGCCTCATGGGGGCCTTGGGCCGCGCGCCGCGGCTTCTGGTCGTACGGACCTTGTCGAAGCAGGGCCTCGCGGGGCTGCGCTTCGGGTGGCTCGCCGCCGACCGGGCCTGGACCGACGAGCTGGAAAAGGTCCGGCTGCCCTATAACGTGAGCACGGTGACCGCGGCAAGCGTGGAATTCGCCCTCGACTACGCCGATGTGTTCGCAGACCAGGCGGCGCGCATACGCGCCGAGCGCGGACGGCTTTACGAGGCCTTGCGCGGGATGGTCACGGTGTGGCCGAGCGAGGCGAATTTCCTGCTGTTTCGGCTGCCGGTGCCGGGGAGCGCCGAGCGCATCCATGGGCGGCTCAAGGAGGCCGGCATCCTGGTCAAGAATCTGGCCGGCGCGGGCGGGGCCTTGACCGACTGCCTCCGGGTGACCGTCGGGACGCCTGCGGAAAACGCGGCCTTTCTTGCGGCCTTGGCCCAGGCCTTGTAGGCTGTCTAGCCTGCGGCCATAGAGAGGGACGGTTGTGCGGACGGCGAGCGTCGTGAGGAAGACCCTGGAAACCGAGATCGCGGTGACCCTGGCGATCGAGGGTGCGGGCGTGTCCCGCTTGAAGACGGGTTTGGCGTTCTTCGAGCACATGCTGGATCAGGTGGCGCGCCACGGGCTCATGGATCTGACGATCGAGGCCAAAGGCGATCTCGCGGTCGACGCCCACCACACGGTCGAAGACATCGGGATCACCTTGGGCCAGGCGCTCCACAAGGCGATGGGCGACAAGGCGGGGCTGACCCGCTATGGGCATGCCTATGTGCCGCTCGACGAGGCGCTGACGCGGGTGGTGGTCGATCTGTCGGGCCGCCCCGGACTCTTTTATCGCGCCACCTTCGCGCGCGCGCGCATCCACGATTTCGATGTCGATCTCATAGAGGAATTTCTGCGCGGCTTCGTCAACCACGCCCAGATCACCGTGCACGTCGACGTGCTGGCCGGGCACAACGCCCACCATGTGGCCGAGACCCTTTTCAAGGCCTTCGGGCGGGCGTTGCGCATGGCGCTGGCGCCCGATGCGCGCGCCGCCGCGCAGATTCCGTCGACCAAGGGTAGCCTCTAACCGGCCATGTCCACGGTCGCGGTCCTGGATTACGGTATGGGCAATCTCCGCTCGGTCGCCAAGGCCCTGGAGCATGTCGCGCCCCGGGCCCGCGTGATCCTGGCCTCGGACGCGCGAACGCTTGCGCGCGCCGATCGTGTGGTGTTCCCCGGCCAAGGGGCGATCAAGGGATGCATGCAGGCCTTGGCGCGCGATGAGCTGCGCGCGGCGGTCGCGCAGGCCGCGCGCGAGCGCCCGTTTCTGGGCATCTGCCTGGGTCTGCAGGCCCTCTATGAGCGGAGCGAGGAGGGCGGCGGCGTGGCGGGACTCGGGTTGTTGCCGGGCGAGGTCCGGCTGTTCTCCGGCGATGGGGGCCGGCTCAAGGTGCCCCATATGGGCTGGAACCAGGTCCGCCAGGTCCGGGCGCATCCGCTCTGGGAGGGTATCGCCGACGAGACCCGCTTTTACTTTGTGCACAGCTATTATGCGGACACGGCCGATGCGCCCGAGACGGTCGGGGTCACGGACTATGGGTCTCGCTTTACATCGGCAGCGGCCTATGGAAACATCTTTGCCGTGCAATTCCATCCAGAGAAGAGCCAGCGCGCCGGGCTGCGCCTGCTTCAGAACTTCATGGCTTGGGACGGGCGGACCGAGAAATGCTAATCATTCCAGCGATTGACCTCAAAGACGGTCGATGCGTCCGGCTGCGGCAAGGCCGGATGGACGACGAGACGGTTTTTTCCGATGATCCGGTGGAGGTGGCCGGCCGGTGGGTCGACGAGGGGGCCAGGCGCATCCATGTCGTCGACCTGAACGGGGCCTTCGCCGGCGAACCCGTGAATGCCGGGGTCATCCACGCAATCGCGCAGAGCTTCCCCGACATC
>DAIDMD010000080.1 GCA_027449165.1 Acidiferrobacter sp.
CAATCGCCGGCATAGGACAGGACAAGCATTGTCTCCGCGCGGGTCATGCCTACGTAACAGAGCCGCCGCTCCTCGTCGACCGTACCATCCAAGTGGGGAAGCACCCCCTCTTCGACGGCGATCATCCAGACATGCGGAAATTCGAGCCCCTTGGCAGCATGCAGGGTGGACAGCACCACAGCGCTCTCTTTAGGCTCACGACGCCGACCTTGGCCCACGACCATCAAGCGTGTGGCCAAAGACCCTGACATCTTCTCCAGCGCCTGCAACGCCCAGGCACAGGGCTCGCGCGCCCGTTCTGGGGCGCCAGTCGCACAAAAACGGGCCACGCCCGCCAGCACTAGATTCTCCCGGCCGGCCGCGGCGAGATCTACCCAATCGGCGTATCCCGCCATGAGCGCCCAGGCCACGCGCCGCCCTGGGGTTTTGGGAGGGAACGCCACCGCCAACGCGTCGGCCAGAGCGGCCGGCGGTCGCGCCAGCAACGTTGCCCATTGGGCCTTGGGGGCATTATTCAGGAGATCCTGCAACAGATGTGCATCATCAGATTTAATGCCGCACCACTGGAGTGCGTGCCGCAACCCCACCCACGAGCCATCGACGACGGACTTCAGAAGCGATATGAGCGAGGCGACACTATGGCGTTCCCAAAAGCTGCTACCACCGCGGCGTTGCACGGGGATCTGCGCGACATCACACTTGGTCTCCACGGCGTCCAATAAGCGATTGGTGCGTGCCAGCACCGCCCATTCCGCGGGGCAGGCCTGAACCGCCTGCGCTACGGCCACGGCCTCCCCGTCCCGATCGGCAAATATGCGCACCTGAATGGACCCTCCGGAGGGTTTGGCGGCTTGGATGGCCTTACTGACGCGATCCGCGTTGTGACTGATGAGCCTGGCGGATGGCCCCAAAACCTCCGGGGCACAGCGGTAGTTGATCGGCAGCGTGATCTGACGCGCCCGATGGTCGGCGACGAACCGCATGAGCCCCCCATAACCGAGGGCGTGCCGAAAACCGTAGATCGATTGGTCATCGTCGGCCACCATGGTGACGAACACCCCGGTGGCGCTGTGTGCCTTGAGCCAGGCGTACTGGACTTCGTCCATGTCCTGGCTCTCGTCAACCAACAGCCAGCGGACGGCAAGCGGGGCCAATGTGCCAGCACGCAGGCCCGCTACAGACTTCAAGAGGATGTCGGCAAAGTCCATCGCGTGATGCGCGGCCAGCCACTCTTGGTATTTCTGGAAGGCGACGACACCCGGCCCCCGATCCGGCGGCGGTACTGTCGTCGACTTCCATCGCTCCACGAGCTCCAGGAATTCATCGAACGCCATTTCCGGGGCGTCCGCTTCCCACATACGATGCAGCACATCCTGATATTCGTGTTCGCTCAATATCCGGACCCGGAGCCCCGCCCGGCGCATCTGCTGGAAGGCCAACCCATGAAATGTGCCGGCCGCGACCCGTGCCCCGTCCTGGGGTCGGCCCGCGAGGATGCGCTTGCGCAGTTCGCCCGCGGCGTCCCGCGTAAACGTGACGGCCGCCAATCGCCCGGCCGGATCTGACGCGAGGAGGCGCGCGGCGCGGCTTGCGAGCACCCGGGTCTTCCCCGCCCCCGGGCACGCGGAGACCAGAATGTGGCCGTCCGCCTCTACGGCCTGGCGCTGGGGTCCGTTCAAGTCCACGGTGCCCCCTGAATCTTATTCGGAACCCGCGGCACTCCGTCGACGCGTCTTGCGTCGCGTGCCGTCCTCGTCTTCATTGGCGAGATTGGCGATGTCGGCCACGTGCTCATCGGTGATTTCGAGCGCCATATCGGGATGCTCCAGATCCGCCGTCGACGCGTCATGGGCCGTGTCGTCACGGTCCCCTGCCGTCTCCGTATCAGTATCCGCCCCGCTGGTGTCCGCCTCCGCCGTAACGCCCTCGGACGCGGTCGTCTCCCCAGATGGATCGATGCCGGCCCCGCTGATCACCCCCGTGGCTTCCGTTTCGGCCTCAGGGTTTGATGCCGCCGGGCGCGCACGCCGCGGCGGTCGCGGGTTCTTACGGCGCTCTTCCTGGGTCTCCTGCAATTCCTTGTGGCGGGCGATCATCGCGCGGCGCGCGACGCCGACATTCGCGAGCACCGCCTGCGTAATCTGGCGCCGCCAGACGAACACCCCGTCGCGAAACTGGGCATCGCTGATGACTGCGGTCAGCCGCAGGGTATCCATGACCCGCAACATCCGGTCCCAGAGCTCCAGGATGCCGAGATACACGGCCGCCCGGCGGGTGCTGATGGGCGCTTCGAGGTCGAGCGGGGCGCTGTAGTGCACATCATCGGCGATCCCGTTGTCGTCACGCACCTGCTCGAGCCGCTTGAGTTCCGCCTGCATGTCGGCCGTAATGGTCTCGAGACGCTTGTCGATGGCCTCTTCGACATGCGCCGCCTGCTTCTCGGTGCCTACGGCGCGCAACAGCACCCCCACCTGATACAGCGCGGCGGTGTGTATGGCGTAGGTGCGCGCATAGACGCGCTGAACCGGCGTCGAAAAAAAACGCACTTTCCGCACCATGTAGGGCACAGAGCTTTTGTTGCGCACCGGTTCGACTGTCAAACGGATTGGCATGGCGTATCCCCTTCGATCGTGAGGACGTCTACGCTACGCCACCGCTTCCGCGCCATTAGCGCGAATAGCGCCCGAAAACATCGGGCGTTTGCATGGGCCGAGCACACTCGTCTTGACCCGCGCAAGTGGTGGCCGCAGGCCAAGGGCGGGGAGGACGTCAATGCTAGGTCGGCTTGCGCCTTTGCGGATTCCGCGGCAGATGCATGTCTCTCTGGATAGTGGCAGCCGTGGACAACGCCCACCGCACCAGACGGCGTTGCCACCCATAAATCGCTCGTCGATAGGCGTTTTTTGTGACAAG
>DAIDMD010000081.1 GCA_027449165.1 Acidiferrobacter sp.
GCCACGCAGGGCTACGACCGGAAGTTGAAGCAACTGGCCCGGGTCGACCTCGTCATCGTCGATGATTTCGGTCTCCGTCCGCTGCGATCCCCCGAAGACGAGGACTTCCACGACCTCATAGCAGAGCGCTATGAGCGCGGCAGCTGCCTCATCACAAGCAACCTGGATTGGAGTGAATGGCCGAGCGCCTTCCCCAACAAGCTCTTGGCCGCCGCGACCCTCGACCGCCTGCAAGACGGGGCCTATCGGGTGGTGCTCGATGGCGCAAGCCACCGCAAGCCGTGCCCTCTGTCGTCCGATCCCGCCGCGCCGCCCCCCAAGGGCAAGCGTCGCGACCGCACCGACGGGGCTTGACGCACCGTTGCGGCATTACGTTATTACGATATTACGTTACAGCATGATGCGATCCCCGCATGGCCGCACACCGAGGTGGTCAGGACGTGCGGGGATGGCGCTATCAAAGGAGATCTTATGTCCCGCTCAGGCATCACCCCCGAACAGGTCTTTGCTGCCGCGTCCGACTTGCGTGATCGCGGTCAGACCGTCACCGTCCAGGCCGTGCGTCAGGCGCTCGGCGCCGGCAGCTTCACCACCGTCGCCCAACATCTGCGTGCCTGGCGAGCGCACACCGAGGCGCCGCCCCCGATCGCACTGCCGCCTGCGATCGCGGCCGCGGCCACCCAGGCCCTGACCGCCGTGTGGACGGCCGCATGCACGCTCGCGCGCCAGGAGGTCGATGCCGTCCGGGCCCAGGCCGCGACCCAGGCGCAGGCCGGCCAGGCCGCGATCCAGGAGGCCCTGCAGGAGGTCGCGCGACTCGAGGCCGGCATCCGCGAGGCCGAGGCCACACTGCGCGACCAGGCCTCCGCGATCGAACAGTGGCGCGCCCAAGGGGCTGCCTGCGAGGCCGCGTTGGCGGCGTGTCGCGCGACCATCGCCGAACGTGACGCCCGGATCGCGGAGCTCAAAACCGATCTCGCCCAGGCGCACGAGCGTCATGCGCAAAAGAGCGCCGAATGCGGGCGCCTCCTGGGTGTGCTGGCGGCGCAGACGCCGCCTGCGGGCCCCGCCTCATCCTCTCCCGCGCAGCCCGCCTAAGCCGCGCCTCTCTCTCATCCCGGCGGGGCGGCGCTGTGCGTCTGCCGCCCCGCTCTCACGAGATGTGATTTCGAAGCTCTTGTCAGCTTGCCAAAAACCCCGTAAAACGAACCCATCCGAAACCGGGAAAAGGCCACTTTGCCGTGGCTCCATTAAGCCGCGAATCGGTGGCGCCTTTAGGGTGCGATTTAACAGTCGTGCTCCCCTATTTCGTAACGGTTGCACAATTCCTTCAGGTACCGCCGCACAAGCCATGCGTGCGTCTCGGGCTCGGGGTGCGGACTCATGATCTGCCGGGTCAGGGCTTGTGCCAGTAGTGCGGTCGGCGCTTGCGTCAGGTCATCGGTGATCCGCGTCAGGGCCGAGCGGCGACGGTCACGCGAACGGCGCATGCGGGCGGCTGCCGTCATGGCAGTCTTGAAGATCGGCTTGCGTCCGGCCATGCGCCCCCCCTATTTCGTAACGGTTGCGAAATAGCATATCACGCCATTCCGCGACACGCTGCCGACTGATGCCGAGGTCGGAGTAGGTGGCGCCGCTATTGTCCGGGTTTCGGACAATAGAGAACTCTGGATTTCCAGCCTTCGCCACCGCTCCCTCGGCCTGGCCTCTGTCTATCTCATCGGCCAGGCCGAGGTCGGAGTAGGTAGCCGGTATGTACGAACCGTGGACATACTGACTAATGCGCTGGCGCTCGGTGTCCGAAGCCCGGACACCGATAAGTGGGCGGCCCCTTTTAGGGCACTCGAAAACTCATGCGCTCCCCTATTTCGTAACGGTTGCACAATCCCGTCCGGCTTAATCCCCGGCTTCCCTGATCTGCCGCGCCAGCCTGTCCGCTTCCAGCTCGTAAAGGGCGAGGTATCGCTCAAGCTGCCGCCGCTGGGCCGGTGTGAGCGTGGGGGCGCTCAACAGCCCATTGGCGTAGGCGGCCCACTTCAGGGTGTCGGCCCTCCACCACTCGGTGCCCGGCGCACATTTACTTTCGTTCTGCGAGCACCTTATGCTCATGCCAGCTTCCCGGCCGATTTCGCGGCCTCATAATAGGCGTCCCGCAGCTTCCGGCCTTCCGCGCAGTAACGGCCAGTCCTGCCGTAGCAGCAGCCGGTCGCCATGCCTGGGCCGAACAGGTGATCGTAGAACGCCTCGGCCAGCTTGGAGATCCGCTCGGCCTCGGTGCGGGCAAGTCCGGCCTCATGTTCCAGAATACCGGCCCGTTCCTCGGCGGCCTCACGCGCCATGCGAGCCGCGATGATCCGGCGCGCACCGGCGTTGCGGGCCTCCCGTAGACAGTGGGCCTTGGTGTCGGGGAACTGCTCACAAGTCGCCAGTACGTCCGCGATGGTTCGGGGGTCTCGTTCCCCGATGAACTCCAACCACGCGAGGACGTGTGCCCGCTCGGCCTTGTTCAGTGGCGTGACAGTGACGGTCTCATCCACCCACGGAACGGCGCCCGGATAGCGGGCCTGCACCTGTTCGGCGGTTTCCGGTGGCGACACCCACAACGGGCGACCGTCCGGTAGTCGCCAATGGGAAGCGGTCTTGTCGGGTGACGGAATGGGGTGCGCATCGTTCGCGGCCAGGGCCGCCAGCACTTCTGCTTTGCGCTCCTTCAGGATCGGCGCCCACTTGGCTATTGCCTCCTTGGGGCCATGCACGCGAAGGGTGCCGGTCCCGGTCGGGGCCAGCGTCAGGCCATCTCGGGTAGCGTCTTGGATCAGGGTTTGAGGGATCATAGCTCGATGTCCTCGGCGTCGTCCGGTGTGTCGTTAGACCCAACGTGCCCAGAAATAGCCAAGGTGCCCATCTCACGGTGTTGGGCATCTTGGGTTTCTTGGCCATCTTGGCCCCCCGGAAGGTGCCAAAACCATTGCGCACCTTTCCGCCCGTCCGTGCCGCCCATCTTCCGAGACTCAATTCCGAGGGCCGCTTTTGCTCGCCGCACCGTTTTCCGTGAGTGGCAAAACGCGTCCGCCGCGCTCATGATCTCGCGTTGCGGTTGTGGCCCTTCGGCCAGGAAGTCGCGCAACCAGTCTTGCGCGGCCGCGAGCGCGCCGCCTTCTTCCGGCACCGCTTCGGCTTGCGCCAATATTTCGCGTGCGCTTCCCTGCACAGCTTCCCCCCACAACACATTGGAGGCATAGACACCGGGGAAATCCGCGAGCTCATCTTGGCGCAGGTTGAGGTGGACCCCAACCCCTGGACAGAATCTCCCGATCCTTAGGTGGATTATCTGCCGGGTTGGTCAAGCGGCTAGATCCCAGGACGCTGTGGTGTAGGCCTCCCACGGTGTCTGTCGATCCAGTGCTTGATGAGGCCTCTCATGATTATAGAAATGGAAGCATTTGGCAAGAGAGGCCCGGGCTTCCGGTATTGATGCGTAGGCCTTGAGATACACTTCCTCATACTTGACAGAGCGCCACAGCCGTTCGACGAACACGTTGTCCCGCCAGCAGCCCTTGCCGTCCATGC
>DAIDMD010000082.1 GCA_027449165.1 Acidiferrobacter sp.
CTGCTCACCGTGCAGCCGCTCGCCGCAGCGCAGATCGGCTCGCTCAAAGCCGGCGCGGTGGTCGTCGGCTTCCTGCAGCCCCACGCGCCCGCCTGGACATGGATGGTGGCCTCATCGACGAACTTCATGCATCCCTCCCCGAGGACGCCGGGGCCGCGGCGGCGAGGTCCTTCCGAGGCGGACGCCCCGGAGGCCGAGACCACGCTGACCGTCTTGCGGCGCTGCGGCCCCTTGATCTCGAACACCACCTGCCCCTCGGCGCAGGCGAACAGGGTGTCGTCCTTGCCGATGCGGACGTTGCGGCCGGGATAAAAGCGGGTGCCGCGCTGGCGAACGATGATGTTGCCGGGCACGACCTTCTCCCCCCCGAAGCGCTTGATGCCCAGACGCTTCGATTCGGAGTCGCGACCGTTGCGGGAACTGCCGCCTGCCTTTTTGTGTGCCATGACCGCTCCTTACGCCTGCGCCGACTGTTCGCTCTTGCCCGCTATGGCCAAGATCTTCAATTCCGTATAGTTCTGGCGATGACCCGCGTGCTTGCGGTAATGCTTGCGCCGGCGGGTCTTGAAGATCCGGATCTTCTCGCCGCGGCCGTGGCTCTCGACGCGCGCCGTCACCGTCTCGGCCAAGGCCGGGGCGCCGACCCGGACATCCGCGCCGTCGGCGATCATCAGGACCTTGCCCAAGGTCACGTCCTGACCCACCTCGACGGGCAGCGTCTCGACCCGCACGGTCTCGCCCACCGCCACCCGATATTGCTTACCGCCCGTCTCGATCACCGCGTACATTGCGTTCACTGACTCCCTAACCGACTGTTTCGGGGGGCCTGCGGCCAAAGACCGGTTGCCGGCCCCGTTAAAAGCGGCGATTCTAGTGGCTTTGGGTGGGCGGGTCAATGCTTGACGCCCCCGGGAAGAGACCGCCGCCGATCGGTCGCTTGACAGCGCGCGTCTTCCGGCAGAGCATGACCGCGCTTTTGCTAAGGGGAGCTCATGTCTACGCCTGCGCCTGTCGGCCGCCCGGCCTTGGACCTCGACGGCATCCATGCCCTCATCAAAGACGAGAGCGAGGCCATGGATCGCGAGATCGCAAGCCGGCTCGACTCGGAAATCGTACTGATCAACCAACTGGGGCGCTATATCATCCAAAGCGGGGGCAAGCGCCTGCGCCCGGCCGTACTGCTGCTCGCCGCCAAGGCCTTCGCCTACGAAGGCCGGGCCCATATCACCCTGGCCACGGTCATCGAATTCATCCACACCGCGACCTTGCTGCACGACGACGTCGTCGACGGCTCGGCGATGCGCCGGGGGCGGGCGAGCGCGAACGCGGTGTTCGGGAACGAGGCGAGCGTACTGGTCGGCGACTTTTTGTACTCCCGGGCCTTCGAGATGATGGTCGAGGTCCAAAGCCTGCGGGTCATGGAGATCCTCGCCCATGCCACGAACACGATCGCCGAGGGCGAGGTGATGCAGCTCATCAACTGCAACGACCCGGACATCGAGGAGTCCCGCTACCTGGCGGTCATTCGCAGCAAGACCGCCAAACTGTTCGAGGCCGCCGCCGAACTCGGCGCGGTGCTGGGCGGGGCCCCGCCCATGGAACCGGTCCTGGCCGCCTATGGCCGCCACCTCGGCACCGCCTTCCAGCTCATCGACGACGCCCTCGATTACGGGCGGCACAACGCCCGCCTCGGGAAGAACATCGGCGACGACCTGGCCGAGGGCAAGACCACGCTCCCTTTGATCCACGTCCTGCGCACCGGGACCCCGGCCGAACGGGCCCTGGTGCGCAACGCCATCGAACAGGGGGGGCTGGAACGCATCGACGGGGTGGTGGCCGCCATTGAATCCACCCAGGCGATCGCGTACACTTGCGCGCGGGCCGAGGGCGAGGCCGATTTGGCACGGGCGGCGCTCACACCTTTGCCCGACTCCCCGTATAAGCAGGCATTGTGGGATTTGGCCCATTTTTCCGTTCACAGGGACCACTAGAAACCTGATATTCAGTTAAGGTGATCG
>DAIDMD010000083.1 GCA_027449165.1 Acidiferrobacter sp.
ATGCGCTCACTTGGACATCAGATTGTGGCCGAGTTTTATGGATGCGACAAAGCGCTTCTGAACGACGTCGCATACATTCGGAACCACATGCTGGAGGCCGCCGTGAAATCCGGCGCCACTATCGTCACGGAGACGTTCCACCACTTTTCCCCGCACGGGGTCTCGGGCGCGGTCATCATCGCAGAGAGCCATCTGGCCATCCATACGTGGCCCGAATACGGCTATGCGGCGGTCGACCTGTTCACCTGCGGCGATTCCGTTTCGGCGGAAACCGGCTTCAACCACCTGCGCGAGGCGCTGGCCGCGGGCCATGTGTCGACCATGGAGGCCCATCGCGGGCAGATCGACATGATGTCGATCGCCGACGAACGACGTCCGGCCAAGAAGCTCGCGATGGGCTGATCCGCCCCCGAATCAGGGTTTTTTATGATCATCAAGACGCCTACGTCCCACACCTTCGTGACGGGCTCGAGTGAGGGCTATACGCCCTTGAACGCCTTCGACGGCGCCTTGCTGGCGGCCGGCATCGGCAACACGAACCTCGTCAAGATGTCGTCCATCGTCCCGCCGGGGACCCGCGAGGTGCCGATCTCGGAGCTCGTGCTCCCGCCCGGGGCGCTCGTGCCCGTGGCCTACGCCGCCATGGAGTCGGATATCCCGGGCTCCATGATCTGTGCAGCGGTGGCGGCGGCGTGGCCGGCCGACCCCGCGAAACCGGGGCTCATCATGGAATACCACGCCCACGGCCACCGCGAGGACGCGGAATCGGTGGTGCGGCGCATGGCCGAAGAGGGCATGCGCAAGCGCGGCTGGGAGGTAAAGGCCCTGAGGTCGGTGGCGATCGACCATCGGGTCGACAAGATCGGCGCGGCCTTCGCCGCGGTCGTGTTGTGGGACCTTTGATGGAGAAGGCCGGCTGGTATACGGAGGAATGGGCGAATCAGGGGTCGGCGATCTCGCTGCGCCTGAAAGAAAAGGTCCATGACGAGCAATCGGCCTACCAGCGCATCGAGATCTACGAGACCGAGACCTTCGGGACGCTCATGACCCTAGACGGCCTCGTAATGGTCACCGATCGCGACAACTTCGTGTACCACGAGATGATGTCGCATCCCGCGCTCTTTACCCATCCGGCGCCGCGCCGGGTCCTCATCATAGGCGGCGGCGACTGCGGGACCTTACGCGAGGTCCTAAAGCACGACGAGGTCGAGCATGTCGACCAGGTGGAGCTCGACGAGCGCGTGACGCGGGTCGCAGAGCGGTTCTTCCCGGAACTGTGCGCGGCCAACGACGATGCGCGGGCCCACCTCCATTTTCAAGATGGCATCCAGTGGGTCGCGAAGGCGCAGCCGGGCTCGTATGACGTCATCATTGTCGACTCGACCGACCCGGTCGGCCCGGCCGCGGGACTCTTCGGGAAGGCGTTCTACGCCGATTGCCTGCGCGCGTTGCGCCCGGAGGGCATCATCGTCGGTCAGAGCGAGTCGCCGCTCTTCCATGCGCCGCTCATCAAGGAGATGCACGAGGCCTTGCGCGGGGCGGGCTTTCTGGACGTCGCCACCCTCCATTTCCCGCAGTGCACCTACCCGTCGGGCTGGTGGAGCGCAACGCTGGCCCGCAGGGACGCGACGCTCGCGGGCTTTCGCGAAGAGGCCTGCCAAGAACGGGCCTTCGCGACCCGCTACTACAACGCGGGCATCCATCAGGCGGCCTTCGCCTCCCCGGAATTCCTGTTCAAGACGCTGCTCTAGACCGGGGGTGCCGGCGGTCGCCCGCCGGCCGCCGTCCGGCAAGGAGCGGCGGGCACAGCACTCCAGTTCTTGTGTATAAGCCCCCCCTTATACCCAATATGTTGTTGATCGGGGCCGTTCGCTTGCAGTAGACTCCCTTCCTCGTATTCGCTTTCCCCAAGGAGACCTGGCCCCATGGATTACGCACAATCATCGCAGGCTTCCTCAGGCGCGGGCGCGGGCGTGACCGAAAACGGTCTGCGCGTCATCCGCCGCAACGGGCACGCCACGCGATTCGACCCCTCCAAGATCGCGATCGCCATCACCAAGGCCTTCCTGGCGGCCGAGGGCAACTCGGGGGCGGCCTCGACGCGCGTGCGCGAGATCGTGGCGGGGCTCACGGATCAGGTCATCGGCGCGCTGACCCGCCGGCTCCCCGGCGGCGGCACCGTCCACATAGAAGACATCCAGGACCAGGTCGAGCTTGCGCTCATGCGCAACGGCCATCACGAGATCGCGCGGCGCTACGTGCTCTATCGGGAACAACGCGCCCAGGCCCGGGCGGCCGACGCCGGGGTCGCGGCCCAGGAACCCGCGATCCACGTGCGGACCGCGGACGGGCGCAGCCTGCCGCTCGACCGCGCGCGGCTCAAGGCGGTCATCGACGAGGCCTGCAACGGCCTGCGCGAGGTCTCGGCGGACACCGTCCTCCAGGCCCTGCTCCGCAACCTGTTCGACGGCATCGACGAGCGCGATGTCATGCAGTCGGCGATCCTGAGCGCCCGGGCGCTCGTGGAGACGGAGCCCGACTACACCTACGTGACCGCGCGGTTGCTGCTCGATGTCCTGCGCCGCGAGGTGCTCGGCCGATCGGCGACCCATGCCGAGATGCGCGCCGAGTACCCGGAATACTTTCACGCCTTCATCCGCGAGGGGGTGGAGGCCGAACTCATCGACCCGCGGCTCGCCGAATTCGACTGCGCGCGATTAGGGAGCGCCATCCAGGCCGACCGCGACCTGAACTTCACGTATCTCGGGCTCCAGACCCTGTACGACCGTTACTTCCTCCACCGCGAGGAGCGGCGCATCGAGCTGCCGCAGGCGTTCTGGATGCGAGTGGCCATGGGGCTTGCCTTAAACGAGGTGGATCGGGAGGCGCGCGCCATCGAGTTCTACGAGGTCCTCTCGACCTTCGACTTCGTGTCGTCCACGCCCACCTTGTTCAACGCCGGCACCCTGCGCTCGCAGCTGTCGTCGTGCTACCTCACGACGGTCTCCGACGACTTAGACGGGATCTATAGCGCCATCAAGGACAACGCCCTGCTCTCCAAGTATGCGGGCGGGCTTGGAAACGACTGGTCGCGCGTGCGGGCCCTGGGGGCGCGCATCAAGGGGACTAACGGCAAGTCGCAGGGTGTGATCCCCTTCCTCAAGGTCGCCAACGACACCGCCGTGGCGGTCAACCAGGGCGGCCGGCGCAAGGGCGCGGTATGCGCCTATCTCGAGACCTGGCATCTGGACATCGAGGAGTTTCTCGAGCTGCGCAAGAACACCGGCGACGACCGGCGGCGCACCCACGACATGAACACGGCGAACTGGATACCGGATCTGTTCATGGAACGCGTGCGCGCCGGCGGCGAATGGACGCTTTTTTCGCCATCGGACACCGCGGACCTGCACGACGTCTACGGCGAGGCGTTTCGGGCCGCCTACGAGCGCCATGAAGACCGGGCGGCGCGCGGCGAACTGAAGCTCTTCAAGAAGGTCCGGGCCCTGGATCTCTGGCGCAAGATGCTGTCGATGCTGTTCGAGACCGGTCACCCGTGGCTCACCTTCAAGGACCCGTGCAATCTGCGCAGCCCCCAGCGCCACAAGGGCGTGGTCCACAGCTCCAACCTCTGCTGCATGACCGCCGATCAGCGGGTGGTGACGGACCGCGGGCTGCTGACCGTAGGGGAGCTCTACGCCCTGGGCGGCAGGAACCGGGTGGTCGGTCTCGACGGTATCTACGAGGCATCCGAGATGCTGCTCCCCCGGCCGGATGCGCCGATCGTCCAGATCGAGACCGCCGAGGGCTACCGCCACAAGGTGACACCCGACCACAAGGTCTGGGTGAAGGATCGCGGCTGGGTCGAGGCCCAGCACCTGAAGGCCGGGGACCGCCTGCTCGTCCAGCAACGCGAGGGGCTATTCGGGCCCGCGCACAACCCCGAGATCGCCTTTGTGATGGGGCTTATGACCGCAAGCCACGCCTGCGACCGCGCCGGCATGACAGCCGACGTCGAAGCGCGGCGGGGCGCCTCCGTCGGGAAGGCCCGTATGGCGGCGGTCGCGCTGGACGCCGAGGGGGACCGCGAATCCTCGTGGCCGGAGGCCCCAGACGCGCGCGGCCATGCCCCGGTCGCCATCCCGGATCTCATCTGGGGGGGCGACAAGGAGACCGTGACGGCCTATCTGCGCGGCCTCTACCAGACGGAAGGCGGGGCGATCAAGAGCCTGACCTTGACCTCCCACGACCGGGCATTCCTCGAGAACCTGCAGATCGTGTGGGCCAACCTAGGGATCGAGACCCGCATCCGGCAGGCCGAAAGGTCGGCCGGGCGGCAGCCGGCCTTCCGGCTGGCCGCAAGCAGCGCCGAGGGCCATGCGCGCGCCGCGTCCGTGCTTCGGGTGAACCCGCAAGACGTCCCGCCGGACCTGGGCGACTACGCTCACATGAGCGACCGGCAGCGCGGCTACGCCACGTTCACCGGGCTTACCGCCCTGCCCAACGAGGATGCGTATTGCCTCACGGTGGATTCGGCCACGCATGCCTGGACGGTCAACGGCCTCGTCACGAAAAACACCGAGATCACGTTGAACACCTCGGACCAGGAGATCGCGGTCTGCAACCTCGGTTCCGTGAACCTCGCGGCCCACGTCGGCGGCGACGGGGGCGTGGACATGGGTAAGCTTGGGCGCACGGTGCGCACCGCGATGCGCATGCTCGACAACGTCATCGACATCAATTACTACGCGGTGCCCCAGGCACGCGCCTCCAATGTGCGCCACCGGCCGGTGGGCCTCGGGGTCATGGGCTTCCAGGACGCGCTCTACGAGCTGCGCCTGCCTTATGGCTCGGAGGGCGCGATGACATTCGCCGACCGGTCCATGGAGGCGGTCAGCTATTACGCCATCCTTGCCTCCGCCGAGCTCGCCAAGGAGCGCGGGGCCTACACGAGCTACGAGGGGTCGCTCTGGAGCCGCGGGGTCCTGCCCATCGACAGCATCGCCTACGTGGAGGAGGCCCGCGGCGGGTCGCTGTCCATGGACCGGACCGTCCATCTCGACTGGGCGCCGGTGCGCGAGGCGATCGCGCGCTACGGCATGCGCAACTCCAACTGCCTCGCCATCGCGCCCACCGCGACGATCTCGAACATCGCCGGCGTGGCGCAAAGCATCGAGCCGACCTATCAGAACCTGTTCGTAAAATCGAACCTCTCCGGCGAGTTCACGGTGCTAAACGAGTACCTCGTGCACGATCTCAAGGAGCGGGGGCTGTGGGATCCGGTGATGGTCAACGACCTCAAGTACTACAACGGGCGCGTGGGCGGCATAGACCGCCTGCCCGACGACCTCAAGGCGCTTTACGCGACGGCCTTCGAGATCGAGCCGCGCTGGCTCATCGAGGCCGCCTCGCGCCGCCAGAAATGGATCGATCAGGCGCAGAGCCTGAACCTGTACATGGCGGAACCCTCGGGGCGGAAATTGTCCGATATGTACATGCTGGCGTGGGAGAAGGGCCTCAAGACCACCTACTACCTGCGTACCCTGGGCGCCACCTCGGTGGAGAAGTCGACGTTGAACGACGGCGCGCTCAACGCCGTGCGCGGGCCGGCGCCCGAGGCGCCCAAGGCCTGCGCCATCAACGACCCGCAGTGCGAGGCCTGTCAATGAGTCAAGGAGGGGATCATGCTGGATTTTGACGGCACACCGGCCGCGGACAAGGCCCCTCAGGGGGGCGTGACCGGGCTCGAGGAACTGAAGATCGGCTCGGGGCGGGTCCAGGTCGACGACAAGCGCATCATCAATTGCCAGGCCGACGTCAACCAACTGGTGCCCTTCAAGTACCAGTGGGCCTGGCAGAAGTATCTGGACGCCTGCGCGAACCACTGGATGCCGCAAGAGGTGAACATGTCGCGGGACATCGCGACCTGGAAGGACCCGAACGGGCTCACCCCGGACGAGCGCACGATCATCAAGCGCAATCTCGGCTTTTTCGTGACCGCCGATTCGCTGGTGGCCAACAACCTCGTGCTCGCGATCTATCGCCACATCACGAACCCGGAATGCCGGCAATACCTGCTCCGCCAGGCCTTCGAGGAGGCGCTGCACACACACGCCTATCAGCACATCGTGGAAAGCCTCGGCCTCGACCAGGGCGAGATATTCAACATGTACCGCGAGGTGCCGTGCATCTCGGACAAGGACGTCTTCGAGCTCCAGTTCACCCGCGAACTGATGAACCCGAACTTCTCGACCGGGACCGAGGAGAACGACCGGCGCTTCCTGCGCAACCTGATCGGCTATTACGTGATCATGGAGGGCATCTTCTTCTACGTCGGCTTCGTGCAGATGCTGTCGTTCGGCCGGCGCAACAAGATGGTGGGCTCGAGCGAGCAGTTCCAGTACATATTGCGCGACGAGTCCATGCACCTCAACTTCGGCATCGATCTCATCAATCAGATCAAGATCGAGAACCCGTCGCTCTGGAGCGAGGCCTTCCGGAGCGAGATCATCGACCTGATCAAGCAGGCCGTGGCGCTCGAGTACCGCTACGCGGTCGACACCATGCCGCGCGGGGTCCTCGGGCTGAACGCCGCGATGTTCGACGACTACCTGAAGTTCATCGCCAATCGCCGGTGCCAGCAGATCGGCCTGCCGGTCCAGTACCCGGGGGCGACCAATCCCTTCCCGTGGATGAGCGAGGTGCTGGACCTCAAGAAAGAGAAGAACTTCTTCGAGACGCGGGTGACGGAGTACCAGACCGGCGGGGCCCTATCCTGGGATTAAGCACGCCGTCGGTCGTTGCCATAAACAACAACCCCGGCCTAAGGGCCGGGGCTTCCCACTACATCACGCACAGACGTAATGCGCGACTATAGGCTGGTTTGCAACTCCAGCAACACTCGGACTGATTCGACCGCCCGCGCAGCCTTGGCCACCGGGTCCTCTGGTTTCACAGACGGACCCCCTCCTGAACGATGTTGCGCAGGAGGGCCGGATTCGCGTAAGTCTCTGGGCCCTCCCACTCGTCCATCCAGACCGGCAGAGGGGTGATGTTAACGCCGGTCTCCAGCAGCACGTCGTAGGCGGCGTCGGCCATCGCCAACGTCGTCGGCCGCAGTCGCTGGTGTTTCCCGCGTAGCAACACAGCCACGTCGGCATCGCTGTCAGGGCGATGTGTGCCTCGCGCCCGGCTGCCGTAGAGGATCGCGCCAGCCATGTCGTAGCGGCCTGCGATCCGGCCAAGGAATCGCCTTATGGCTTCCCCGTGCCAAGATCTATCGCTTGCGTTTCCATGCCAGGCCCCGACAGCCGAATCCAGGTTAAGTCTGACAAGGCGCGCGGCGGACGCGACAATACAGTCTGGTTTTCTAACCCTTGCTGCGCCCGACGCCGCAATCCTGAACACACGCGCATCCGGATACCTACATTTTTTACATGATGCATGGGGACAGAATCCAAAAGGCACTTTGGCCCGGGGCCGGCCACCCGGTACCCGGACTGCCCGCTGTGGTCATACCGCTCTTCCCGCAGCCGCAAAGAGGATACCTCCGACTTTGGCAACTCCACCAAGCAGGCGGCTCAGGCCCCGCCTTACGGGTCGATCGTGCGATCCTTCCAGGCGGACTGGTTCGTTATCCGGCCATTTCGTCGTCGTTCGCAAGCCCCGCCATCACCGCCTTCCAGGCGCCCTCCGCCGCAGGCCCCGTCCTCGCGAAGACGCGGGCCAAGTGGTCCATTTGGGTTCCGGTCAGTTGCGCCTCGAGTCGGGCGCCAGTCTGGGTCAGTCTCAGCAATTTCACGCGGCGATCGGAGGGATCTGCCTCCGACCCGACCAGATTCATGGCGAGCAATCGACGCAAGGGCGCGTTCAAGGCCTGCTTGCTGACCTTAAGGAGAGCGAGCAGCGCATGGACGGATATATCGGGGTGGCGGCCGACGAAATAGAGAACACGATGGTGGACCCTCCCAAGCCCGTGCCGATCCAGAATGCGGTCGGCACGCATCGTAAAGGCGCGATACCCGAAGTACAGGGACTCAATCGCCTCCCGAAGCTCGCCTTGCCTTTTTAGGTCAAACATATTGACACTTTAATCGACAGGACGCTAATCTGCCAATAGGTCAACCGTGTTGTCCTATAAGAGACCCTATGAAATCACCGCGATTCTCGTCCAGACTCAAGGATCTGCGTGCCTCGCCGATTCGGGAGATCCTATCGGTTTTGGATCGTCCCGGCATGATCTCATTTGCAGGCGGCCTCCCCGCGGCCGACAGTTTCCCGGCATTCGATACCCCTGTGCCGCCCGCCGCGCTCCAGTATGGCGCCACCGAAGGGGATCGCGCACTTCGCGAACGCATTGGCAGCGACTTGGCGGCGATGGGCTTGAAGGTAAGCGCCGATCAAATCCTCGTCTTGTCCGGCTCCCAGCAAGGCATCGACCTGGTCGCCAAGCTTTTTATCGACCCCGGCACGCTCGTGGCGCTGGAGTCGCCCACATACCTGGCGGCGCTTCAGGTGTTTCGATTCTTTGGCGCGCGCCTTGCGCCCTTTGAGCCGCGGCAGTGTGAAGACCGCGACCTGTTCCAGGAACGGCCCGCCTTCGCCTATGTCATCCCTACCTTTCAGAACCCCACGGGTTATTGCTATTCGGGGAGGGAGCGGGCGGCCCTCGCGCAGACCTGCGATAGACACGGGGTGCCCCTATTCGAAGACGACCCCTATCGCGACCTGGCCTATGACCCCTGCGAGCG
>DAIDMD010000084.1 GCA_027449165.1 Acidiferrobacter sp.
CACCAGACGGTCTCTGGGGCCGCGAGCGCGCTGTCCTCTGGCAACCCGCTCATCATGTTCATGGAGGCGGGTCAGCTGATGCTGACGATTGCGGGCGGGTTGATCCTCGTGTGGGTTGGCGCGAAGGTGGCCGGGGCGCTAGGAGGCGGGGCGGCCGCCGCCGCAGGAGCCGCGGCCCTCGGGCCATTAGGGGCAGTGGTGGCCGGGGCTGTCGAAAAAGTGGTGGAAGGCTTTTTCGCTATCGCCGCCGTACTCATCTCCGCGTTTTTGATTGGCGGCTTTGTCCTCGGCATCCTGCTCCCCGCCCTGCCCTTGATCGCCTTCTTGTCGGCCGCCATGGGCTGGCTGCTCATGGTCGCCGAAGCCATGGTGGCCGCCCCCTTGTGGGCCGCCGCGCACGTCTCGTTTGAAGGCGAAGGCTGGGCACCCCAACGCGCCCAGATGGGCTACCAGATGATCGCAGGGCTCGTCCTACGCCCGATCCTGATCACGATCGGGGCCTTCCTGGCCATGGCGCTCATGGAGGCAGCGGCCTGGCTGATCGGGATCAGCTTCCTGGGCTACGCCTCGGCCTATCTCAACGGTACGCAGTCAATGACTCAGGCCCTGGAGGCGGACGGGCTGGTGATCGTCCTGATCCTGATGCTCACGTTTGTATGCTTCCACGCGGTCCGGGTTATGACGGTCCTGCCCGATCAAGTCCTAAAGTGGATCGGCGGTGGAACGAGCGCCCTTGGGGCCGCAGCCGACATGCAGGGTCACGTCAACAAGGTCCTTGGAATCGTGAATATCGCAAAACCCTCCGCCAAGAAGCCGGCGGCCGGTGTCGGGGCCGGTGAGGCAGGGGATGGAGGATTAGACGTCACGGGCAAAGAGGACGCGTAACGATCATGGTGGTGCGCATGGACGCGCGTTGGCCCCCAGAAAACCGGGGGCCTTTTTTACGTCTCAATGTCACCCCGGCGTCCGCGGCTGCTCTCCATTCCGTCTCCCGTGGCCCTGCAAGCGACACCCGTCGCCCCGTGCCGCTTGCGCGCGCGACTCCCTCACAAGCTCCACGCCACCCCGCCAAAAACGGGCGGGGCGTCACTACGCTTGCCGGTCGTAACCCGCTCGCTGACGCGGCCCTAAGTGAGGGCGACGGGTGACGCAAGACGCAGGACCGCAAAGAGGAGCCGGACCATGAATACGAACAGCCGCAAGCAGGACGCCAGAACCGAGGGCTCGGGGTTCAACAATCCGCAGGGGGTGATTTCCACCGTGTGGGGCCTATTCATTCACAAACTGGAGGTAGCACATGCGCAAATTCGCGAATCAACGGCAATATAACGACCACGTCGACAACCTGATCTGCGGGCCACTAAGCACCCGCGAGATCGGCGCCCTGATCGCCGCAGGCGCGCGGTTCGAGTCGCCGACATTGGAGACCGAATGGACCATATCCCTCCTATGCAGCCTGGCCCGGGCGCCCGACCCCAAGCCATTCACTCGCGCGTATTTTGCCGGCCGGGCGCACGCCCTCGCCGCGGCCCTAGCGTTGTCCGATGTCGAGGCCGAGCACGGGCCGGAGGCGGCCTGGGAGGCCTGGGACACGATGCTTGGGTACTCCAGCGCGGTCGAGGGCGAGCTTCTCGACCGGTACAACACGGAGGCCTGCGCGGGCGCTGGCGACCACGCCATCCCCCGTTAGTTGATCCATCAGACCAGACAGAGAGCCGGGCGCAATGCCCGGCTTTTTATGCCTGCGCGCCGCCGACCCCCTCACCCCGTCCCCCTATTTACGATGACGCATCATCGAAATAGCTTGATTAAATATGACGCGTCACCGATAATAGGCACAGAAACGGCACAGGAGCCACGACATGAGCAGGCAAACCAAGGGGTCCGTGAGCAGGGCAGGCAACCGGGTCGGCGACGCAAAAACCAAGGCCCCACGGCGCGGCCGTCCCGCCAGCCCCATGCCGCGCGCCATCCGCAACGCCGAGGCGGCGAGGCGCTACAGGGCACGCAAGAGGATGGAGAAGGAGGCGCGGCGGGATCCGCGCCAGCCGCTGAGGTCGGCGATCATAGACTTGTCGGCGGTGGCGGTGTGGAGACGTGGGTAGCCCTACCCCAGCATCCCCACCAGATCCTCGGCCCTCAAGTGTGTATACCGCTTGAGCATCTGCAGGGTCTTATGCCCCGTAATGGCCGCCACCTGCATGGGGTTGAGGCCCTTCTCAAAGAGCCTGGAGGTCGCCTCATGCCGCAGATCATGGAAGGTGAGGCCCTTGATACTGGCCGCCTTACAGACCCTCTCAAAAGCCTGGCTGATCGAGTCGGGGCGCATGCCCCATACCCGGCCATCGAGGCGCCTTGGCAGACTATCCAAGACCGTCAGCGCCGCTGTGGACAGCGGCACACGCCGGGGCGTCCCGGTCTTCGTTTCCGGGATCAGGAGGACGCGCGCCTGGCGGTCCAGATGTTCCCGGCGCATGGCCGCGATCTCCCCGCGGCGCATGGCGGTCTCGATCGCCCAGGTAATGAGTGGGCCGATCTCGCCACCGTAGACGTGGGCGGCGACCTGGAGGCGCTGGAGTTCGTCGCCGACAAGACGGCGGTCGCGGGCGTTATGAACCTGGGGGATAGAGACGTGCGGGACGGGATTAACGAGTCCGCCCATCCCCCACTCCCTTTCCGCGATCTTATAGAGGTGCGACAGAAGCGCTAGACGGCGCTTGATAGTAATCGGGCTATACCCTTCGGCGAGCATGCCGTCCCGGTATGTCGCCAGATCCTTCCCTTGCAGGGACCCGACGGGCCGCGGTCCTAAGGGGCTCTCGGTTAAGGCGGCAATGACGGAGGACTCTTGGGCCGCGCCACGTTTCTTGTTGGACACCTCCCGCTGATAACGGGCCAGAGCCTCGGCCAAGGTCGTGTTGTCGGCCTCGACGCGCGACACGAAGACGCCGCGATCCATCTCCGACTCGATCTTGCGCGCCCAGGCCTCGGCCTCAGCCTTGGTATCGTAGGTTTGGGTTAATGTCCCGTAGCCCTT
>DAIDMD010000085.1 GCA_027449165.1 Acidiferrobacter sp.
AGCTCATGGAATCGGTACCGCGCGAGCCGGGCAGCGAGGAGTACCGGGATTCGGAGAAGTATGAGCGGCGAGTCTGGGACCTTGCCAAGCCGGAGAGCCTCAGTGCTGTGATCGCGCGCCTCAACGCCATACGCCGTGCCCATCCGGCCCTGCAGGCCGATTCCAATCTCGCGTTCCACGCCATCGACAACGACAACCTGATCGGCTACAGCAAGACCTCAGACGATGGGGCGTCGGTCATCCTCGTGGTGGTCAATCTCGACCCCCACCATCGCCAGTCCGGGTGGATCGAATGGCCCGCGCGCGCCGAGGGCGGGGCCGATGGGCGGCCCGTGCAGATGCACGATCTCCTGTCGGACGCCCGGTATCTCTGGACCGGCAGCCGCCACTACGTGGAGCTCGCCCCCGACCAGATGCCTGCCCATATCTTTTGTCCGCGCGGGTACGTCGGTACCGAGCACGGCTTCGATTACTATTCCTGACGGCCCATGCAGAAACGGTCGAGAATCGATGCATCGCGAATATCGGACGACCCGCTCTGGTACAAGGACGCGGTCATCTACGAGCTGCATGTGCGCGCCTTCTTCGACGGCAACGGCGACGGCATCGGCGATTTTGCGGGGCTTACCGAGAAGCTCGATTATCTCCAGGATCTCGGTGTCGACACCCTGTGGGTCCTGCCCTTCTATCCGTCCCCGATGCGCGACGACGGGTACGACATCGCCGATTACCGCAACGTCCACCCGGACTACGGGACGCGCCGCGACTTCCTGCAGTTCGTGCGCGCCGCCCACGAGCGCGGCCTTAGGGTCATAACCGAGCTCGTCATCAACCACACCTCGGACGAGCATCCCTGGTTCCAGGCGGCCCGCCGGGCGCCCGCGGGTTCGCCCAAGCGCGACTTCTATGTGTGGAGCGATACGGCCAAGCGGTTCGAGGACACCCGCATCATATTCACCGACAGCGAGAAGTCGAACTGGGCGTGGGACGATATAGCCCAAGCCTATTACTGGCATCGCTTCTTCTTTCATCAGCCCGACCTGAACCACAACAATCCGCAGGTGGTGAAGGCGGTGGTGCGGGTCATGGAGTTCTGGCTGGGCCTGGGCGTGGACGGCCTGCGGCTCGACGCCATCCCTTATCTATGCGTGCGCGAAGGGACGAGCAACGAAAATCTGCCCGAGACCCACGCGGTGGTGCGCTACATGCGCTCGGTCATCGACCGCCGCTACCAAAATCGCATGCTGCTCGCCGAGGCCAACCAATGGCCGGAGGATGTGCGCGACTACTTCGGCGCCGGCGATGAGTGCCACATGGCCTATCACTTTCCGCTGATGCCGCGCATGTACATGGCGATAGCCCGGGAGGACCGGCACCCGATCGTCGAGATCATGAAGCAGACGCCGGACATCCCCGAGACCTGCCAATGGGCGATTTTTCTGCGCAACCACGACGAACTCACCCTGGAGATGGTCACGAACAAGGAGCGTGACTACATGTATCAGATGTACGCGGCCGATCGCAAGGCGCGCCTCAATCTCGGCATACGGCGCAGGCTGGCGCCGCTCATGGAGAACGATTTCGACAAGATTCGGCTCATGAACAGCCTGCTTTTGTCGATGCCTGGATCGCCCATCATCTATTATGGCGACGAGATCGGCATGGGCGACAACATCTACCTGGGCGATCGCAATGGGGTGCGCACGCCCATGCAATGGAGCCCGGACCGCAATGCCGGTTTCTCGCGCGCCGACCCTCAGCGCCTGTTTCTGCCGCCGATCATGGACGCGGTCTACGGCTACGGCGCGGTGAACGTCGAGGCGCAGTCGCGCGACCCGTCGTCGCTCTTGAACTGGATGCGGCGCATGCTCGCGATCCGCAAGGGCACCAAGGTGTTCGGGCGCGGGGCGCTGATATTCCTGGAACCCGGCAACCGCAAGGTCCTTGCCTATGTCCGCGCCTACGGCGACGAGACCATCTTGTGCGTCGCGAATCTGTCGCGTTCCGCCCAGCCCGTGGAGCTCGACCTGTCGGCCTACAAGGGACGCGTGCCGATCGAGCTCATAGGGCGCACGCCGTTTCCGCCGATCGGCGACCTGCCCTACTTTCTGACCCTTCACGGGCACGGCTTCTACTGGTTTCGGCTCGCCGCGGGCGGGGAGGTCCCGGCGTGGCACGAGGAACGCCTACCCCCCGAGGAATTGCCGCTGCTCGTGCTCTTCGACGGCTGGCGCAGCCTGTTTCGCGACCGTGTGGTGCCCTGGCGCATGGCCATGGCCGACAAGGTGCGCAGCCAGTGGGAGCAGGAGGCGCTGCCGCGATTTATGGCCGCGCAGCGCTGGTATGCCGAGAAGGGCGCGCCACCCGGCCGCGTGGCCATGACCGAGACCGCCGAATGGGTGGGACCCGAAGGGAATTTTTTCCTGACGCTCGTCGACGTCGCGGCCGATGCCGGTCTCGATGGGGGCGCGGAGGGTACGGTGCACCGGGCCCGGTATTTCCTGCCGGTGTCGCTCGTCTGGGAGACCGATCCCGAGGCGCGCATGCGCGGCGTCCTGCCGTTTGCCATGGCCCGCGTCCGGCAGCAGGCCACGCTCGGCGTCCTTGGCGACGCCTTCGCCGACGACGCGTTCTGCCGGGGCCTTGTGGCGATCATCCGCGAGGGCCTGAGCCTCGAGGCCCAGGCCGGTGTCGTGCAAGGGGTGCCGGCGGGCGCGGGCGAGGTGGCGCTCGTCTCGGATGAGCCGATTCGCCGCCCCGGTACCCACAGCACCAATACCGCCGTGGTTCTGGGCGACCGCCTGTTCCTGAAGGGCTACCGGCGGCTGCGGGAGGGGATCAACCCGGAGGCGGAAATGGGCCGGTTTCTGTGCGATGTTGCGCACTTCGCCCACACGGTGCCGGTCTTGGGGACCCTGGAGTACCGGACCGCCGACGGCGGCGCGGTCACGCTGGCGCTGCTGCAGGCCTATATCGAGAATCAGGGAGACGGCTGGGACTACACGTTGAACTATCTCGAGCGCCACCTCGAGACCTGCCTGCACGGCGCGGCCCAGACCTCCGAGGGTGAGGAGGCCCACGGCGGTTATCTCGCCTTGGTGGGCACGCTCGCCTTGCGGACCGCGCAGATGCACCGAGCGCTGGCCGCAGCCAGTGGGGATCCGGCCTTCGACCCCGAGCCGCTCGCGCCCGGCGACGGGGCGCGGTGGGCGGCGGGCGTACGCGCGGAGATGGACGAGACCTTCGCATTGCTTCAGGCGCGCGCGGCCTCGCTGCCGGGCGGGATCCAGGAAGATGTCCAGGCCCTGCTCGCGGCCCGCGAGGCGCTCGTGCGCCGGGCGGCGGTGGCGGCCCCGACCGTCGGACGCAAGACCCGCACCCACGGGGACTACCATCTGGGGCAGGTCCTGCTCCAGAAAAACGATTTCGTGATCACGGATTTCGAGGGCGAGCCCGGGCGCACCATGGCCGAACGGCGGCGCAAAGATACGCCCTTGCGGGACGTCGCGGGCATGCTTCGGTCCTTCAACTACGCTATGTATACGGCGCTCGACCGCGTCGCCAACGGTCAACCGGAGCATCAGGCGGCCCTGCTGCCGCATGCCCGCGCCTGGGAGCGCGCCACGATCTCGGCGTTCGTCGCGTCCTATGCCGAGGCCACGGAGGGCGCGGGGCTCTGGGAGACCTTTGCGCAAGCGGCGGACTGGCTGCGGCTCTTTATCCTCGAGAAGGCCTTTTACGAGCTGCGTTACGAGCTGAATAACCGCCCCCAGAACGCCGCAATCCCCATGCGGGGGCTCCTGCAGGTCCTGGAGCCGGAGACGGTGGCACAAGACCTATCGGGCGGGTAGATTCGCGGATAGGACCGGGCCCGACACCGGCGTCCGGGGGGTCGGCCGGGCCCGAGCGGTTCAACGGAGAAGGAGGGTGATATGATGAGTATCCTACACACGGTCCTCGCGTCGTTGCCGGCGGTCGTCTGGCAATGGCGGCGGTGGTTGCCGCCGGTTCTCATTGCGCTCGCCATCCTGGGCGGCGGCTGGGTGGCCGCGCGGCTACTGCGGTTCGTCACCGCAAAGGCCTTGCGCGCCGTGAACTTCCATGTCCTCGCCGAACGGGCCGGGCTCGATGGCCTGCTTTCGGCAGGGGGCGCCGGCACCGACACGACAGGGCTCCTGGGCATCCTGGTGGCCGTATTCGTTGCCTTGGTCGCGCTCACGTGGGCCTTGGACGTCGTGGGTCTGTCGCATGCCGCCGATCTTGCCTCGCGCGTCGCACTCTACATCCCGCGCCTCATGGTCGCGCTGCTGCTGGTGGTGGGCGGTCTGTACTTCGCGCGCTTCGTCGCGCAATCGGCGGCGCAGTACGGGGCGACCCTGGGGCTTGCCGACGCGCCGCTCCTGGGGCGCCTTGCGCGGTCGGTCGTGATCGCCTTCATGGTCCTCATGGTCCTCGACGAACTGCGCATCGGTCAGGGGCTCATACGCGATTCGTTCCTGATCCTTCTGGGCGGGGTGACGCTCGCCGCGGCGCTTGCCTTCGGGCTGGGCGGCCGCCGGTGGGCGGCGCAGATCCTCGAGCGGGATTGGCCGCGGGAGCATCCGCGCGCACCGGGCGAAGGGCCGGGGCGCGGATGAGGGTGCCGCGGTGAGCGAGGAAGCCGGACGGACGTCCGCGCGGATATCGGCCCGTTTCGCGGTCTGGCCCGGGCGGCCCTATCCGCTGGGCGCGACCTGGGACGGGGAGGGCGTGAATTTCGCGCTCTTCTCGGAGCACGCCGAGGCGGTCGAGCTGTGTCTGTTCGTGAACGACGGCCGCCACGAGACCGCGCGCATCCCGATGCGCTGGCAGACCGATCAGGTCTGGCATTGCTACCTGCCCGAGGTTCGGCCCGGCCGGCTCTACGGCTACCGGGTGTATGGCCCGTACGATCCCCCAAACGGCCAGCGGTTCAACGGGCACAAGCTGCTCCTCGATCCCTACGCGAAGGCCATTCAGGGGCCGCTGCGCTGGAGCAATGCGCATTTTGGGTATCGTGTCGGCCATAAGCTCGAGGATCTGTCCTTCAATCGCACCGATAACGCAGCGTTCATGCCCAAGGCGCGGGTCGTGGAGTCGGCGTTCAGTTGGGGCGACGACCGGCTGCTGCGTACGCCCTGGCACGACACCATCATTTACGAATTGCACGTCAAGGGCTTCACCTACCGGCACCCGCTGGTGCCCCCGGGACTGCGCGGCACCTACGCGGGTCTCGGGTCGGCGCAGGTCATAGACTACCTGAAGGCGCTTGGGATAACGGCGGTCGAGCTCATGCCGGTGCACGCCTTCATAGACGACCGCCATCTGGTCGAGCGGGGGCTGCGCAACTACTGGGGCTACAACTCGATCGGATTCTTCGCCCCGGATGCGCGCTATTCGGCAAGCGGCGAGATCGCCGAATTCAAGACCATGGTGAAGGCGTTTCATTCCAACGGGATCGAGGTGATCCTGGACGTGGTCTATAACCATACGGCCGAGGGCAACCAGCTGGGGCCGACCTTGTCCTTCAGGGGCATAGACAATCGGTCCTATTACCGGCTGAGCCCCGAGGACCCGCGTTACTACATGGACTTCACGGGCTGCGGCAACACCTTGAACATGCAGCATCCGCGGGTCCTGCAGCTCATCATGGACTCGCTGCGCTACTGGGTCCTCGAGATGCATGTCGACGGCTTCCGCTTCGACCTCGCCTCGACCTTGGCGCGCGAGCTCCACGACGTGAACCGGCTGTCGGCCTTCTTCGATATCATCCACCAGGACCCGGTGCTCTCGCAGGTCAAACTCATCGCCGAGCCGTGGGACCTCGGCGAGGGAGGCTACCAGGTCGGGAACTTCCCGGTGGGTTGGACGGAGTGGAACGGCAAGTACCGCGACGCCGTGCGGGCCTACTGGAAGGGGGAGGGCGGCGTCATAGGCGAGCTCGCCTATCGGCTCACGGGCTCGAGCGATCTTTACGGGCACGGCGGGCGCAACCCCTACGCCTCGATCAATTTCGTGACCGCGCACGACGGGTTTACGCTCCAGGATCTCGTGAGCTACGACGAGAAGCACAACGAGGCCAACGGCGAGGACAATCGCGACGGGACCGACGCGAACCTGTCGTGGAACTGCGGCGTCGAGGGGCCCAGCGACGACCCGGCGGTCCGCGCCCTGCGCGCCCGGCAGAAGCGCAACATGATCGCGACCCTGCTCCTGTCGCAAGGGGTGCCGATGATCCTGGCCGGCGACGAGAGCGGCCGCACGCAGGGCGGCAACAACAACGCCTACTGCCACGACGGCCCGATCAATTGGGTGAACTGGGAGCTGACGGCGGAGGACGAGGAATTCAGGCGTTTCGTGCAGCGCGTGATCCGCATCAAGCAAAACCACAAGGTCTTCCGCCGCCGGTCGTTCTTCCAGGGCCGGCGCATCCGCGGCGGCGACATCAAGGACGTCACCTGGCTCAAGCCCGACGCCACCGAGATGAACGACGAGGAGTGGCAACAGAGCTTTGCCCGCTGCTTGGGGCTCTTTCTGGCGGGCCAAGGACTGGAGGAGTTCGACGAGAAGGGGCGGATGATAGGCGATGTGGACTTTCTATGGCTCTTGAATGCGCATCACGAGGAGATCCCCTTCGTGCTGCCGAAGTCCCGGGTGCTGGGATGGCAGGTGGCGCTCGATACCAGCTACGGCGGCCCGGCGCCCGATCCGGGCGTGGTGATCACAAGCGGGACCTATCCGCTCCAGGGGCGCTCGCTCGTGCTGTTGCGAGAGGCGGCCGCCGACGGGCGCGCCGGACCGGGGTCCTGACGGGCGGCGGGTTGGAATAGGAGGCGTCATGGTGGGACATGAGGAGACGCCGGGGCAAGACGGGACCGTGCGGCGACGCGAGCCGTTGCGCTTCGGGGCCGACTGCGGGGACCTCGGGGTGCGTTTCCGGCTATGGGCCCCGGCGGCGCGTATGGCCGACGTGGTCCTCGAGGACGCAGGGGGCGCGGCGATCCCGATGCGGCCCCTGGATGGCGGTTGGTTCGAGGTCACGAGCGCCGCCGCTCGCGCGGGCAGCCGTTATCGTTATCGGATCGACGGGGGGCTCCTGGTCCCGGACCCCGCGTCGCGTTTCCAGCCGCAAGACGTGCACGGCCCGAGCGAGGTGGTGGACCCGCGGACCTTCCGGTGGACCGACGGCGCCTGGCGGGGGCGCCCTTGGGGCGAGGCCGTTTTGTACGAGCTCCATGTCGGCACCTTCAGTCCCGAGGGCACGTACGCCGGGGCCTCGGCGCTCCTGCCGCGCCTGGCGGCGCTCGGGGTGACGGCCATAGAGCTCATGCCGCTTGCGGATTTCCCGGGGCGCGCGAACTGGGGCTATGACGGGGTGCTGCCGTTTGCGCCCGACAGCTGCTATGGCCGCCCCGAGGACCTGAAGTCGCTCATCCTGACGGCCCACGAGCTCGGGCTCATGGTGTTCGTGGACGTCGTCTATAACCATTTCGGGCCGGACGGCAATTATCTCGGGCGCTACGCCCCGGCATTCTTCACGTCCCGGCACCGCACCCCCTGGGGGGATGGCATCAACTTCGACGGTCCCGGAAGTGCCGAGGTGCTTGCCTACTTCGAGGCCAACGCCCGCTACTGGCTGCACGAATACCATTGCGACGGCCTGCGGTTCGACGCGGTGCATGCCATGGCCGGCGACTCGCCGCAGCCCATACTGACCGCCGTCGCGCGCGCCGTGGACCCGCTGCGTGCCGGCGGCCGCCACATCCATCTGGTGCTGGAAAACGACAACAACCAGGCCCGCTATCTCGCCGGTGACGGCCCGGGGCGGTTCACGGCGCAGTGGAACGATGACATCCACCACGTCCTGCACAGGCTTGTCACCGGCGAGACCGAAGGCTACTACGCGGATTACGCCCGCGACGCCCCGCGCCTGCTCGGCCGCTGCCTGACCGAGGGCTTCGCCTACCAGGGGGAGTGGTCGGCCTACCGGCAGGCGCCGCGCGGCGAACCCTCGCGCGATCTCCCCCCGGGGGCCTTCGTGACCTTCCTGCAAAACCACGACCAGATCGGCAACCGGGCCTTCGGCGAACGCATCACAGCGCTCGCCCCACCCGAGGCGGTACGGGCGGCGACCGCGATCCTTCTGCTTGCGCCGCAGCCGCCTTTGCTCTTCATGGGGCAGGAATTCGGCTGCACGCGGCCGTTCCTCTTCTTTTGCGATTTCGGGCCGGAGCTCGCGCGGGCCGTGACCGAGGGCCGCCGCCGCGAATTCGCGCGCTTCCCGGAGTTCGCCGACGAGGCCGTGCGCGCGCGCATCCCCGACCCCAATAGCCCCGCCGCGTTCGCGGCGAGCCGTCTCGACTGGCGCGAGGCCGATAGCGCGGCGGGCCAGGACTGGATCGCGTTCCACCGCGGCCTGCTGGCGGCCCGGACCCGGCATCTCGCCCCGCGCCTTGCGGCCGGAGCGGCGCGTGCCGAGGGCTTCGGGCTCTTCGGCGTCCGCGGGCTTTGGGCGGCGTGGCGCCTGGCCGACGGGGCGATCCTGCGGCTTTGCGCCAACCTGGGCCCCGACGAGGCGGTGGCGGCCGGCGCCCCGGCGGCGCCCCCGCCCATCACCTTGTATGAGACCCGAGCGCGCGGGGCTGCCGCCGATGTCCGGCTGGATCCCTGGGAGGTGCGCTGGGGGCTTTGGCCGGCGGTCCCGGACGGCGCGACGGGGTGTCCGTGAGCGGCCCCGGGGACCGATCTTTCGGCCTCCCGGCAGGCGGGCTTCGATCGGGCCCGGAGGTTCCGGCCGCGACCTACCGCTGGCAGCTGCACGAGGGATTCGGCTTTCGCGATGCAACGCGGCTCGTCTCCTATCTGGCCGATCTCGGCATCAGCCACTGTTACCTATCACCCTATCTGAAGGCCCACCCCGGCAGTCCGCATGGCTACGACATCGTCGACCACGGACACATCAATCCGGAGGTCGGGACCGAAGGGGCGCGCAGGGCCTTCGTGGCCGCGCTGCGCGCCAACGGGCTTTCGCAAATCCTCGACGTCGTGCCGAACCATATGCGCGTGGACGATCCGGAAAATCGCCTGTGGTGGGACGTGCTCGCGTTCGGCAGGCGATCGCGGTTCGCGCGTTATTTCGATATCGACTGGGAGACCCCCGAGCGCCCCTACGAGGACAAGCTCGTCATTCCGATCCTGGGCGGCCAATACGGGGAGGTCCTGGAGTCGGGGGCCATCGCCCTCGACTTCGATGTCGGGTTGGGCGGTTTTGTCGTGCGCTATTACGACCACGTCCTGCCGATAGGGCCGGGGTCCTACCCGCAGCTTTTGGCCGAGGTCGCCCAGTCCATACAGGGGCTCGGGCCGGGCGACGAGTCGATCAGGCAGGGGATCTCCGATCTCATCGCGCTGTTCGAGCGGGTCGCGGCCCGGGCGGCCGACGCCGCGACCGCCGCCGAGGCGGCGGCCCTTTTGGCAGAAGGTGCGCGGGGCATCGACGCATGGGTGTCGGGGCACGCGCGCTGCCGCCGGGCCCTGAAGGCGGTATTGGCGCGCTATAACGGGGCCGAGGGCGAGGGCGCGAGGCGCTACGATGCTTTGCACGCGCTTTTGGAACAACAGGCCTATCGTCTGGCCTTCTGGCGGGTTGCCGGATACGAGATCAATTATCGGCGGTTCTTCGATATCAACGAGCTCGCGGCGTTGCGCATGGAAGACCCGGAGGTATTCGACACGGCCCATGGCCTGATTGGGACCTGGATCGCCGCCGGCGACGTGGCCGGGCTGCGGGTCGACCATCCGGACGGCCTGCGCGATCCCCGCGGCTACTGCGCGCGGCTCCAGGGCTGGGCGCGGCGCATGCGCGACGCGCAGCGCATGCGCCGCGGTCCGCCGGCCGGTCGGCCTTTTTATCTGGTTGTGGAGAAGATCCTGGGGCCCGGCGAGCTCCTGCCCGGCGATTGGCCGGTGCACGGCACGACCGGCTACGACTTCGCGCGCCTTGCCAATGGCCTGCTCGTGGACGAAGACGGCAAGGAGGGGCTGGACGCGGCCTATGAGGCCTTCGTGGGATCGCGCGACGACTATGCCGGCATGCGCTACGAGTGCAAGGCCCTCATCATGCGCACGAGCCTGGAAAGCGAGCTCCACGCGCTTGGGATCGCGCTCGACCGGATCGCCGAACGCGACCGGCGGACGCGCGACCTGACGCTATCGGCGCTGCGGACCGCGCTCTTTGAGATCGTGGCCTGCTTTGGCGTGTACCGGACCTACGTGACGGAGAGCGGCCCGAGCGAGGCCGATCGGGCGGTGATCGACCAGGCCTGCGCGGAGGCCAAGGGCCGCAACCCGCTCGTGGAGCCCGCGGTGGTCGACTTCATACGCGATCTCCTGCTGCTCCGGGACCTCGCGGCGCGCGATCCGAAAGAGCGCGGCGAGATCCTGGAGTTCGTCGCGGCTTTTCAGCAGTACACGAGCCCGGTGATGGCCAAGGGGCTCGAGGACACGCTCTTCTACCGCTACAACCGGCTCGTGTCGTTGAACGAGGTTGGCGGCGACCCGGCGGGTTTCTCGGTGTCGCCTTCCGCCTTCCACGACGCCTGCAGCGAGCGTCTGCGGGCGCACCCGGGCGGGTTGCTCGCCACATCCACCCACGACACCAAGCGCAGCGAGGATGTGCGTGCGCGGCTGCACGTCCTGTCGGAGATCCCCGAGGAGTGGCGCGCGCAGGGGCAATGGCTGAAGGCGCGCCACGCGGCCTTGAAGGGTTCGAACGAGACCGCGCCCTCGGCCCACGACGAGTACCTGTTCTACCAGACCCTCATCGGTATCTGGCCCTGGGTCCGCACGCCCGAGGTCTGGGCGGGTGTCCGCGCGCGGCTCAAGGAGTATATGGTGAAGGCCGCACGCGAGGCGAAACGCGAGACGAGTTGGGTGAAGCCCGCCGCCGAGTACGAGCAGGCCCTGGCGGCCTTCGTGGACGCGGTCACCGATCCGGTAGCCAACGGCGCGGCGCTTGCGGCGCTCGAGGCCTTCGTGGCCCCGGTGGCGCGAGTGGGGCTCTGGACCGGCCTGAGTCAGGCGGCCCTGAAGCTCACGGTGCCGGGCGTCCCGGACTTCTATCAGGGGACCGAGTTGTGGGATTTCCATCTCGTGGATCCGGATAACAGGCGCCCCGTGGATTACGAGGTGCGGCGGCAGCTGCTGGCCGATGTCGCGCGGTTTGACGATCAGGACGACGCATCGCGCGCATCCGCCTTGGTGCAATGGCTCGCCCGTCCCGAGGACGGACGCGTCAAGATGCATCTTACGCGCCGCCTGCTGCATCTGCGCCGTGCCTATCCCGCGCTTTTTACCGACGGCGGCTATGAGCCTCTGTATGCCAAGGGGGCGCGGGCCGGCCGGGTCGTGGGGTTTGCGCGGCGCACCCGGGACACGGTCCTGCTGGTGGCCGTGCCCCGCCACTTCTGGGCGCTCACGCAGGGCGGCCGGCGCCTGCCTCTGGGGCGCGCCGCCTGGGGCGAGACCCGCCTGCCGCATCCGGCGGGCTGTGCGGGCCTGTCGTGGCGCAATGTCCTGACTGGGGAGGTCCTGACGCCCCGAGCGGCGTCCGGCGGCGGCTTGCGCCTCGCGGCACTGTTGCGGCGGTTCCCGATCGCGGTGTGGATCGGATCTTCGCCGGGATAAGTGTCCCCAGCGGGCGGCCCGAGACGCCTCCGGCAAAATCCCCGGCCCACCAAGGGAGGCCTCGACCCTGCCGGCGACGGAGGCCCTGGTGCTCAAGGTGTCCGTGTACCGGCCGACCCCGAGGGATCGGTCACAGGTTGCAGGCGCCTCGCCTTCATCGCCATAGCCCCAGGCGTTGGTGTCCTCAGCGGGCCCAGCCGCGATGTGAGGCGTCCCTCGATGCGCAGAATGTGCGGCAGGCGCAGCCGCAAGGCCCGCTCGGTCGTGCTATAATTTTCCAATGCTGCCGATCAGCCCGGATACTCTAAAGCCCCTGGCTCGCAAGTACATTTGGTGGAAAACGCCGGATGAGGCGGTATTGATACCGGAGCGAGTGATCGCCCAGGTGATGGACATCGGCGACTATTCCGACGTCCAGTTTCTGGCCTCACAGGTGGGTGATGAGGTCCTGCGCGAGGTCCTGATACATGCGCAGCCCGGTCAATTCAGCGAGCGTTCCTGGACATATTGGCACTACCGTCTTGGTCTATGCGCCGTGGATCACGTGCCCGCTTTGCCCTCGCGCCGCGAGCTTCCTGTCGGGGAAGGATTCGCATCCCACACAAGGGATCCCGGATGAGCCGCAGGTTCAAATCCCGCTTCGATGTATTGCCGCCGGCACAACGAGAGCTGTGGCCGGAACTTCGTCGTGCCCCCGATCTGGGATTTACGCTGTACGGCGGCACTGCGATCGCTTTGAGACTGGGGCATCGCCAGTCCGTCGATTTCGATTTCTTTTCCGACAAGCCGCTTGACCGCGAGGCCATCAAGGCGGCGTTTCCGTTTGCGGCGCGGGCCGTAACTCTTCAGGATCAGCCAAACACCTGGGTCATCCTGGCTTCCCGGGATGGTGCCGACGCGCAGTGCGTCAAGGTGTCTTTCTTTGGCGCCATCACCTTCGGGCGAGTGGGGGAACCCGAGTTCACCGAGGACGGTGTCTTGCGAGTGGCATCCTTCGATGATCTCATGGCAACCAAGGTCAAGGTCATTCTTCAGCGCGCCGAGGCCAAAGATTATCGCGATATCGCCGCCATGGTGAACGCCGGGGTGAGCTTGGCGCGCGGGATGGCATCTGCCCGCGTGCTTTTCGGCCCAAACTTCCAGCCAAGCGAAAGCCTGAAGGCTCTGGTCTACTTCAAGGATGGTGACCTGAATACGCTGACAGACGAGGAAAAAAACACGCTTGTGCGTGCTATGAAGGGCGTCGGAGAACTTCCGCAAGTCGCGCTTCTATCCGGCGCTGCGCGCCACGGAGAGCGAGGCGAGGGCGCGTAGTCCACGCGACCATCCATAGGCCATGATGTCTACAAAGTGCCGCCGGCCATGTGGACACGCCGCCCGTTATTCGCGGGCGAGCCTCTTGCGCGCCAAAAGAGCGCACGGTCCGCGCGCAGGAGAGCCATGCATCGCGCGGCGCAGCGGCGAGATCATGGGTCGCGCCGGGGCGAGGGCGGCCTGCGGGGTGTCTGGCGGCGCTTTCGTGATACGCTACGCCATCCCCTGAGAGACGAGACGTTCCGACCGCCCATGGCCAAGCAGTACGCGAACATCCCGGAGCGCTGGGCGCGGTTCATCGCCGAGCAGAAGATCTTCTTCGTGGCGACGGCCACCAAGGACTCGCGCATCAACATCTCGCCCAAGGGACTCGATGCCTTGCGTGTCCTCGACCGCAACCGCGTCGTCTGGATGAACCTCACGGGCAGCGGCAACGAGTCTGCCGCCCATGTCCAGACGGACCCGCGCATGACCTTGATGTTTCTGGCCTTCACCGGGGATCCCGTGATCCTGCGGCTCTATGGGACTGCCCGCGCAATCCATCATGCGGACGCCGAATGGCCGGTGCTTGCGGCGCTGTTTCCGCCGTTGCCGGGCGCCCGGCAGATCTTCGACGTGGCCGTCGACCTGGTGCAGACCTCCTGCGGTTTCGGGGTTCCGTATTTCGACTTTGCCGGCGACCGGCCGGACCTCGCTGCCTGGACGGAAAAAAAAGGGAGGGACGGCCTTCAGCAGTACTGGCGCGAGCGCAACGCCGTCAGCATCGACGGCATCGCGACCGAAATGGGCGACAAGAACCCCGATTGACATCTTTCTGGCCTGAACGCCGGGCTTTGTGGCGCTTTCAGGCCAAGGCCACGGCGCACCACCCCTAATTGCCCTCCAGCCGAGGCGAACCGTAAGGTCCGGTCTCATCCTGCCGGGGATCCGTCGCCCGGAACATTCCCCTTGTTTTTTTGACATAGCGCATATTATTATATGCTGAGATGGTGTATAGGGGCCGTCGCATCCGGGGTCCCTCTCATTCGCCCAGGGATCTCTCGGGAGGCGTTACAATGCTGGCAAGGCGGTACAGTACGATCGCGCGCAGGACAGGACGGTTCGCCCGCCCTCTCGGTTTTCTCTCCCTGATGTTGCTTTCCGGTTGTTCCGCCCACGGCCTTTCCCGACAGTTCCTCCTCTTCCGACCCGCAGGGCCGTTGTCGGGGGTCGATCTTCGATTCACCATCTTCGATGTTGCGGTCATGCTGGGCATTATCGTCCCCACTGCCCTCGTCACGACGTACTTCCTCCTGCGTTACCGGAAGACCAACATGGCCGCCGCCTACGACCCCACTTGGTCCCATTCGACTCTCATAGAAATTGTGGTTTGGGCAATTCCGCTCGCGACCGTCGCGATGCTCGGGTATTACTCGTATAAAGGAACCTACGCCGTCAATCCCTACGATCCGCGCGCGATCGAGGGGGCCTCGGCGAGCGCGGCGTCGGCGCGGCCGGTCTTGCCCGTCGATGTGGTGACGACCGACTGGCAGTGGCTTTTCATCTACCCGAAGCAGCACATCGCGACCGCCAACGAGCTCGTGATCCCGCGCGGGACGCGGGTCCTATTCCGGATGACGTCGGCGACCGTGGTCAACGATTTCTTCATACCGAACCTCGCGGGCATGATCGACGTCATGCCCGGCATGCGCACCGAGCAGGTTTTGGTTGCCGACAAGCTCGGCACTTACAAGGGATATTCGGCGAACTTCAGCGGCGGGGGCTTCTCGTGGATGGGCTTTAAGACGCATGTCGTGAGCCAAAGCCGTTTCGCGTCCTGGGCGCGATCCGTGCAACGGTCCCCGCGGCACATGGATTACGCGCAGTTCAACGCGTTCGCGGCGCCCACGAAGAATGTCGACGGCAAGACCTATACGTTTTCCCATGTGAGCGGCCGGCTCTTCGATCAGGTGATCAAGGGGGTCCTCATGGGCAAGGTCTATACCACGCCGCTGCCGCCGGCCGGGGCCGCCTAGGCCCGAAAGGCCGCTGCGGCGCGGCCGGCCGCGTGCGGCCGCCCAGTCTTTCTCGCGTCAAGAGGAGTGCCAGTTTATGGTGAACGTGCAAGGACCTTGGAGCCCGCTTTTCGGGCGCCTGTCGCTCGGGGCGATTCCGGACAACCCGATCATCGCCGGCGCCTTCATCTTCTCGGGCGCGCTCGGGGCGGCCATCCTGGGTTATCTCACCTATGCGCGCAAGTGGGGCTACCTCTGGCGCGAGTGGCTGACCACCGTGGACCACAAGAAGATCGGGGTGATGTATATCCTCATCGGACTTGTCATGCTGTTTCGGGGGTTCATAGATGCGCTCATGATGCGCACCCAGCAGGTCCTGGCCGACGGGCCCCATTCGCCGGGTTTTCTCGGGGCCGCGCACGGCTATCTGGTGCCCTACCACTTCGACCAGATCTATAGCGCCCACGGGACCATCATGATCCTGTTTGCCGCGACCCCGATCCTGGTCGGCCTGATGAACGTCATCGTGCCCCTGCAGATCGGCGCGCGCGACATGGCCTTTCCGTATTTGAACGCGCTTGGGCTGTGGCTTACCGCGGTGGGCGCGGCCCTCATCATGTTGTCGCTGTTTCTGGGCGACTTCTCGCATGCGGGCTGGGTCGGACTGACGCCGCTCACCGAGCTTGCCTACAGTCCCGGGGTCGGTACGGATTACTGGATGTGGGCCATCCAGATCTCGAGCGTGGGCACCACTTTGGGCGCCGCGAACCTGATTGCGACCATAATCAAGATGCGCGCGCCGGGGATGACCTGGTCGCGGCTGCCGATCTTCACCTGGACTGCGCTTAGCACGAACATCGTCGCGCTCACGTCGTTTCCGGTCCTCGGGGTCGCCTTGGGGCTGCTCGGCGCCGACCGCTACTTCGGGACGCACTTCTTCACAGCGGGCCTTGGCGGCAATCTCATGCTGTACTCCGACCTCTTCTGGATATGGGGCCATCCGGAGGTGTACTTCGTGATCCTGCCGGCGTTTGGCATGATGTCCGAGATTATTCCGACCTTTGCCGAAAAGCCGCTCTTCGGGTACGCGACCATGG
>DAIDMD010000086.1 GCA_027449165.1 Acidiferrobacter sp.
CCGGCGCGGTGCGCTCTTACCGCACCATTTCACCCTTACCCGTCATGACGGGCGGTATATTTTCTGTGGCACTTTCCGTAGGCTCGCGCCTCCCAGGCGTTACCTGGCACCTTGCCCTGCGGAGCCCGGACTTTCCTCTGCCTCTCGGCAGCGACTGTCTGGCCGACTCCCGCCGCCAGTATACCCGGTTCCGCGGCGCGCCGGGCTAAGATGTCGCCAGGATGTCTTTTTTGTGGGCTAGACGCGCGGCCAGCGCCCGATAGGACTGGAGAAACGACGCGAGGCCCTCCTCCAGGAGCGAGTCGAGTATCTGGGGAAGGTCTATCCCTTCGCGCCGTATGCCGTCATGCACGGCCTGCGATTGCGCGATCTCGGCCTCCAGCAGCGCCTTCGGCCGATGGGTCAAAAGCGCCTGAAACGTCTGCGGCGGAACGGTGTTGATGGTGTCCGGCGCGATCAGGCGATCGATGTACCAGGTCGCCGAATAGGCGGGGTTCTTGCTGCCGGTACTGGCCCACAGCGGCCACTGCGGACGCGCCCCGCGGGCCCGCAGGCGCGCGAAGTCCTTGCCGCGAAAGAGATCCTTGTAGCGCTGATAAATGCGCTGCGCGTTGGCAATGCCGGCGCGGCCGAGGAGACCCTTGAGGCGCTTGGCCTCGGCCGGCAAAGCGGTCTTCAGCTTCTCCTGCAACCGCGCGTCCACGACGGTGTCCACGCGGCTTACGAAGACGCTCGCCACCGACGCGACCCGGTCGATGGGCAGCCCCCCGGCGAGCCGATCCTCCAAGGCCTCGCAGTAGGCGGCCGCGACCCGGTCGTACGATTGCGGGGAGAAGATCAGGGTGGCATTGACGTTGATCCCCTGCGCCAGGACCTCACGCATGGCCTGGTAACCCGCCTCCGTGGCCGGAATCTTGACCATCACGTTGGGCCTTCCGATGGCCGCCCACAGGGTCTTCGCCTCGGCCACGGTGGCCCGCGTGTCCTGCGCCTCATCCGGCGCCACCTCGATGCTCACATAGCCGTCCACCCCCAAACTCCCGTCGAAGACCGGGCGCAGGATATCGGCGGCCCGGCGGACATCGCTGATCATGAGCTCCCGCACCATGGCCTCGGGCGCCGTGCCTTGCGCCGCCAAGGCCCGGATATCGGCGTCGTAATGCGCCCCTTCCCCGACGGCCTTCTCGAAAATCGTCGGATTCGTCGTGACACCCCGCACCCCCTGTGCGATGAGCGCACGCAAGCCCCCGCTCGCGATCAGATCGCGGCTGATGTTGTCATACCATATGCGCTGTCCGAGCGCGGCTATCCTCTCGACACCCTTCATGGCCAGGTACCCGCCTCTCGCTCAGGACGCGATGCGCGTCCTGATGTGTTGATCCGCAAAACCGGACAGGGGTTCAACCGGTCCGGACCAGGGCCCGGCCCGTGCGCACCGGCGCCGGCCGGGCCGCCGCAGCCCCTTATGGAATATCCCCGATCCCCCGGTGCGGCGCAAGATGCCCGGGCCCCGATAGCGGCCTTCGGATATGGGTATGATCCTTGCAAGCCTCGTAAAGGCGCGGCCTGGGCCGATAGAGCCGACATCCTGGAACGAGGGGTGACGCACGGGCGCGTCCGGGGCCAGATGAGGATACGGCATGCCGCATGGGTTTTCGTTTCTCCGCAGGTTCTCCCATAAAGGACAGGGGCGAGCGACCAGCCTTCACGGGATTCGGGCGCGCACGCGGCTCCTGATGGCGGCCGTCGTGGGCCTCGGGGTGGTCTTGTTTGCGATCGGCGCGTGGCGCGCCGTAAGCACCTTCGATGCCGTCAAACGTGAGGTACGTCTGCGCGGGGATGCGATCGCCTCGCGGGTCGCAAACCGCCTGGCCTTGGCCCTGAATGACCGACTCGCGGATCTGCGCTTCGTCGGCCAATCGCTGCTCGGCTCGCGGACCACCCCCGCCGCGCTCGACGCCCCGATCAAGAAGGCGCTGGGGGATTTTCTCGCCAGCCACCCGGTGCTCCGCGATATCAACCTGCTGAACGCCCGCGGCAACCGCATCCTGTGGTCGGTGCGCCCGCAATCGCCCAGACCGATCCTGCCGCCCCGGCGATTCCACGCCCTTCGGGACGACACCCATATCGAGGTCGGCGAACCGGTCTACGCCCGGCGATTCCACGCGGTGGTCATCCCGCTGCGCTATCGCATCGTCCCCTGGGGCGGCGGCGCGGGGACGTGGCTCATCGGCGACCCGTTGGATCTGAGCCGGCTTGGGGTCCTGCTGCCGCGCACCCGGCTGACCATCCGGCTCGCCACCCGCGCAGGACGGCCGCTTGCGCTCTGGGACGGCGCCGCCTGGCGAGCCCCGGCGGCGATCGGGCTGCGGCCGGCCGGGGCGGCGCGCGCCCGTATCCCCGGCTATCCCTGGGGGGTCACCGTGCTGTGGTCGCGCGGGCACCTGTGGGGCCTCTGGTGGCGCCATGTCGCGCGCTGGTTGCCGCTCTTTCTCATCCTGCTGTGGGGCAGCCAGTACATGGGCCTGCTGCTCGTAAATCTCCTCTCGCAGGAGATGCAACTGCGCCTCTGGCATGAGGGCTTCCATCGCCTCAATCAGGCGATCCGCAAAGAACCGTCCCCCGGAGAGCTCTTTGCCGATGCCGCGCGGATGATTCAGGGGAATCTCGACGCGCCGCTCGTCTTGGTCGGCTGGCGCGGCCTGCACGCCGCGGCAGGGTCCGCCGGAGAGGCCGAGACCCGACGGGTCCTCGATGCGGTCTTCGCGACCGCCGCCGACTCCCGGTGGCGGGTCGTGGCACAGGACGCGTTGCCTCTTTGCATGGTCCTGGCCCTCGGCGCCACCGGCGCCATCGTCGCCGTCTGTCCGTCCCGGCGCGCGCGCACCGTGGCCTGGTACGAAATGGTGCGCGAACTCGCCGGACATCTGGCCGCCGCGATCGACCAAAGACAGCAGCGGCTCGAGATCGGGCGGCTGCAGCGCTATCAGGCGGCGGTCCGCATCATGCAGCTCGAATTGCTCCGCCAACCGACACCCGAGGAGGCCCAGTCCTTGCTCGTGCGCATCCTCGCCGAACAGACGGACATCATAGGGGCCTTCGTCGCGGTGCCGGAACCGACGGGTCCGCGGCTGCTGGTCCAGGCGGCCGCCGCCCAGGACCCCGAGGTCCGCGCCGCGCTGCTGCGCCTGACGCCCTCCCGGGATCCCGGAGACCACCCGTTCGGCCAGATGCTGGCCGGCCGCGCCTTTCGCAGCGGCACACCGCATGGCCCGGCGGACCCCCACGGCGATCCGGACCTTGCCGCGGCCATTGCCGGCCTCGACGCCCTGGCGCCGATCCGCGCCGTGCTCGCCTACCCGATTCTCGAGGATGGCCGGGAACAACCGAGCGCGGTGCTCGTCGTCGCTGGCACGGACCCGGAATACTTCACGCCCGCCCTGCGCGCGCTGCTCGAACACCTCGTGGCGAGCGTGCGGCTCGCCCTGAACGCGCACCGGACGCGCCGCCAGACCGACCGCTATCGGGCCTTTTACGAGGCCCTGGCGCGCGCGAGCCAGGCGATCGCGCGCGCGGGCGAGGTCCTCCAGATGTTTCGCAACAT
>DAIDMD010000087.1 GCA_027449165.1 Acidiferrobacter sp.
ATCCTTCCGCAAACGGCGGCCAAGGTCGAGGCCTGGCTCGGGGGGCCCGAACTCAACTTCGAGAGCGTAAAGACCCCGAGGCTTGCCCACACCATCCAGCCCTACACCCACCTCATGCGCCGCATCGAGGCCTCCGACCTCGCGCCCCTCGTGGGTGAGTCGCAGGCGGAGGCCATACCCCCGCCGACCCCGCCGGCCACGGACGCCGTACGGCCCCAATGCAACCACAAGGGGGCGGCCGAAACGGTCTCCGCCGAGGACTTCGCGCGCATCGACCTTAGGGTCGCGCGAGTGGTCGCGGCCGACTATGTGGACGGCGCCGACAAGCTCCTCAAGCTCTCCCTGGATCTCAACGAAGGCCACACCCGCACCGTCTTCGCCGGCATTCGCCATGCCTACGCGCCCGCCGACCTCGTCGGCCGGCTGGTGGTCTGCGTGGCCAACCTGAAACCCCGCAAGATGCGCTTTGGCGTGTCGGAGGGCATGGTCCTGGTCGCCTCCGACGCCGACGGCCTCGTGGTCCTCGATCCCGGGGACGGCGCGCGGCCGGGGATGACGATCCGCTAGCCGGCCACCCGGCAGGCAATGGGTCACCGGATACCGGGATGTCGCAGGCGAAGACCGGCCCGATATTTGGTGAGGGAATGGGCCGCCGGCACGGGCGCGCTCGGTGTGCCCTTGCCAACCAGCGCCACTGGCCGGCAGGGACGGCGGCGTAGGCCTTGTTCCGCGTCCTGCGCCAGACCGTCAGCGCCTTTGTAAGCAATCCGGGACGACGCACAGGGCCAGTTCCGCCGATGAGCCGGTGATACGCCGGGCCGGTAACGGGGCTAGTGGGGGCAGTCCCGGTTTCTAAGCCGCTCGTTGCGCTAAGCGCGATATACATTCTTCGTTCAAGTTTCTCCTTTGGCTGCGCTGTTGGCGCGCGCGGCTATATCCGCGCAGTGGGCCATGAGCATCTCGAAGGGTTCGGCGTCGTCAAAGAGCAGCCCGTCTGCGACCATACGGGCGTAGTCGTCCTCCAGCGCCTTCGCGCCATCGCCGATGGGGGCGAGTTGCAGGTCGCCATTGACGGCCGCCCTGTAGTCGATCGGAGTGCGGTCGGCGGCCTTTTCCGCGAAAAACATCGTCTTATGCCGCGCGACAGCGTTCGCCAGTTCGCGATCTGCGAAAGCTGCCTCTGCCAAACCGGCTTCATCCAGCCGGGCAACATCATGCCAATGTCGCGCGAAGCGGTCTCCACGCAGCCGTTCCTGTAGGCAGAAGACGTGGATGGCGGTCGCCTTCTCCCAGAACGTTCGCTCGGCGTGCATGACGCGCGGATGCGCCGTCGGGAATATCAGCCCATCGATCAGACCAGACGCATCACAGACGACCTTGCGCGGGCTTGCCGGTTCGCCCGTCGAGCGGGCGCCGAACTCCAGCATGACGCTCGGGACGACATAGCCGGACCCGGTTGCGGTCGGCTCATAGTCGATAAAGAGCCTTTCGCTCTCGACGCGGATCGCCGCCGCCAAACCCTCGGCGGCTAGGGCATTCGCGATCACGGGCCGTACGGTATCCCCGACCCATTCCGAAAGCCGCCGACGGACCTCGCTGGACCAGCGCTTCTCCTCGCTGCGCGTCTTCGGCAAGGCTTCGGCGTTTTCGCCAACCAGATCGGGCGCAATCGCCCGGATGTCGTAGGTCAGATCGACGTCCTCGGAAAATCGGCGGATGACGTGATAGGCTTTCGACAGCGACGTGCCGCCCTTGAATGCCAAGTGGCCACCGAGCGGCGCTGCATAGGGAGTCGCCAGCGCCCAGACCACCCAGACATCCTTTTCGAGGAGATAGGCAGGACGACCAGTACGGTCGGCCGCAATACCCAGCGCATCGCGTCGATCCTCAGCCGACAGGCGGAGAAAGAGATCAGCCGTGACACTCTCAACCCGCTAAAGCGGGCGAGCTTCTAGCCAAGACGCGCGGTTCGTGGGCCGTTCCCGGAGGGAACCCGCAACGGATATGCTCGTTGCGGCGCTTGATTCCGCGATTTGGCCAGACAACTTTGGCCCGTGCCCGGGCGACTACCTACGCCGGAGATTTCCCGGGCGTAGATACGTGATGCGTCTGGGAAACGGCACCACCTGACCGTAGGCGATGGGGTGCATATTCACCGCGCCGACGATATCCCGGTGGCCCTCAAAACCACAGGCCTGGCACCGCCAGTTT
>DAIDMD010000088.1 GCA_027449165.1 Acidiferrobacter sp.
AGGAGCCCACCTGCAGCATGACCGAGAGGGTCTCGGCCACGAAGACCCCGCCCATGATAAAGAGCAGGATCTCCTGACGGATCACGAACGCCACGATCCCCAGGGCGGCCCCCAACGCCAGCGCGCCCACGTCGCCCATGAACACCTGGGCGGGATAGGCGTTGAACCAGAGAAAGGCCAGCGCCGCGCCCATGATCGCGCAGCAAAAGATCGCCAGGTCCTGGGCCCCGGGCACATAGGGATGGCCGGCCTGGACGGCCAGATGCGGGGAGCCCGCGACATAGGCGAGGATGCCCAGCGCGCCTGCGACGAGCGCCGTGGGGAAGGCCGCGAGCCCGTCTAGGCCGTCGGTGAGATTGACCGCGTTACTGGCCCCGGTGATGACCAGGAAGCCCAGAAATACGAACGCGAAGACCCCCAACTGGGCCAGCGGATGCATCACCCATGGCAGATAAAACCCGGTATCCGGCCCCGTGCGCGCGTAGGCGAAGATCGCGGCCGCGGCCCCGATCGAGACCAGCGTCTGGGAGGCGAACTTCGCGCGCGCGCCGATCCCCCGGGGATTTTTGTGAAGGAGCTTCACGTAATCGTCGGCCCAGCCGATCGCGCCGAACGAAAGCAAGGTCGCGAGCGCGATCCAGGTGTTGCGGTCGTCTAGACGCATCCAGACGGCCGTCGAGACCGCGATCGCAAACAACATGAGCACCCCGCCCATGGTCGGGGTGCCGGCCTTCTGATAATGGCTTTGCGGACCGTCCTTGCGGACCGTCTGGCCGATGAGCCGGACCGTGAGCCTGCGGATCATCGCCGGACCGGCGGCGATCCCCAGGGCGAAGGCCGTGAGAAACGCGCACAGCGCCCGCCAGGCCAGGAGGCCTTCGGCCGGGGCGGCCCCCAACGCTTTAATGATGAGCAGAAACATCCGGCCCTCCGCCGGTACGCAGGGCGGATGTGATGCGCTCCATGCGCATGCTCCGCGAGCCCTTGACCAATACCACGGCACCCTCATGGAGCGATGCCCGCAAATCGCGCAAAAGCGCCTCGTGATCCTCATAGTGGCGTCCGCCGGGGCCGAAGGCCGCGCTCGATGCGCGCGCGAGTCCCCCCAGCGTCCAGAGGTGTTCGATGCCGGCCGCGGCCGCGGCCTCGCCGAACGCCCGGTGCAGCGCACCCCCCGTCTCGCCCAATTCGGCCATGTCGCCCAGAACGAACCAGCGCTCGCCCGGCAGATCCGCGAGGACCGCGAGCGCGGCGCGCGCCGAATCCGGGTTGGCATTGTAGCTGTCGTCGATCAGGCGCGAACCGGCATACCCGGGGGCGCTCTGCAGACGGCCTGGCACCGGCGCGACCTTCGCGAGGCCCTCCGCGATCGCCTCGCGCGACGCGCCGACGGCCAAGGCCAGCGCGGTCGCCGCCAGGGCGTTGGCCACATTATGCCGGCCCAACACGGCGAGCCGGACCGGCAGGGGCGAACGCCATCCAGGGGCCTCGATGGCAAGCCCGGCGCCGTCGCCGCTCAGCGTGTAGCGAGCCGATACGTCGGCCGCGGCGCGCACACCGTAGGTCAATACCGGCCCGCGGGCAAGCCCCTTCCAATAAGAGGCATAGGCATCGTCGGCGTTGATGACCGCCGTCCCCTGGTCCTTCAAGGCCGGGTACAGCGAACCCTTCTCGCGGGCCACCGCCTCGACCGTACCAAGACCCGCCAGATGCGCGGACCCGGCATTGGTGACCAGGGCCACGTCGGGCAAGGCCAGCGCGCCGAGCGCGGCGATCTCGCCGGGGTGATTCATGCCCAGTTCGACGACCGCATACTCGTGCCCGGGGCGCAGGCGCAGCAGCGTGAGCGGCAGACCGATGTCATTGTTCAGGTTCCCCTGCGTGGCGATGCCCGACCGCTCGACCGCCAGTATGCGCGCGGCCATCTCCTTGACGCTCGTCTTGCCGTTGCTGCCGGTGACGGCCAACACCTTGGCCGTCATCTTGCGCCGCCAATAGGCCGCCAACTGCCCCAAGGCCCGGCGCGTGTCCGGCACCACGAGACACGGGGGCCAGCCCGGCTCGCACGGGCGGTCGGTCACGGCCGCGACCGCCCCTTGCGCGGCCGCGTCCCGCAGGAAGGCATGTGCGTCGAAGCGCGTCCCGCGCAAGGCGATGAAGAGACAGCCCGGCGCCATGGCGCGGGTGTCCGTGACAACCCCCTCGATCCGCCCGGAGGCGACACAGGGCACGGCGCCGAGCGCCCGTGCCGCCTCGTCGACCGTCATCATGAGGCCTCCAGGAGATGGCGGACCGTGAGCCGGTCGCTGTAGGGGATGCGCCGGTCGCCGAATTGCTGATACTCCTCGTGCCCCTTCCCGGCCACGACCACCACATCCTTCGGGGACGCCTCGCGCAGGGCACGCGCTATCGCCGCTTGACGGTCGCCCATGACGACGAACCGCGCGCGGGCCTCGTCGGGCACCCCGGCCAGGATATCGGCGACGATGCGGTCGGGGTTCTCGTGCCGGGGGTTGTCATGGGTCACGATGGCCAGATCGGCATAGCGGCCGGCGCAGGCCCCCATGAGCGCCCGCTTGCCGCGGTCGCGATCCCCCCCGCACCCGAATACGCAAATGACCCGGCCCTCGGCGTGGGCGCGCACCCCCGCCAGGGCCTTCTCCAGGGCGTCGGGCGTATGGGCATAGTCCACCACCACATAGGGCTGATCGGCCCGCCCGGGCACACGCTCCATGCGGCCGGGGATGGGGGGCACGGCCGCCAGGGCATCGGCGGCGTCCTGCGCCCGCCAACCCATCGCGACGAGCGTGGTCAAGGCGGCCGCCAGATTGTAGACATTGAAGTGCCCGATCAAGGGGCTTTTCAGCGTCACCGGCCCCTCGGGGGCGGCAAACACGATCTCGAGGCCGCACGCCGCGGCGCGGACATCCTGGATGCGCAGGTCGCCCGCGGTCCCGTAGAACCATGGCCGGGCCTGCGGACGCACCCGATCCTTCAAGACCGCACTGAACGCATCGTCGCTGTTTAAGACTGCGAACTCGATATCCGGGGAGGCGAACAAGAGCGCCTTCGCCTCCCCGTAACGCGCCATGTCCCCGTGGTAATCGAGGTGATCGCGCGTGAGGTTCGTAAAGACCGCGCCCCTGAAGCGCACCCCGCCCACCCGCCCCTGGTCGAGGGCGTGCGACGAGACCTCCACGGACGCGGCGACGGCCCCCTCGCGCCGGAAACGGTCCAGCCACCGGTGCAGGGATACCGCGTCCGGGGTCGTCCGGTCGGCCGGCAACAGGGCGCCGGGGAAACCGTTGCCGAGCGTCCCGATCAGCGCGCATGGGCTTTGGGCGTTCATGGCATGGGCGATGAGATGGCTCGTCGTGGTCTTGCCGTTGGTCCCGGTCACGCCCACCACGGACAAGGCCCGCGAGGGGCCGCCGTAGAACCGGTCGGCAATCGTGCCGACCAGGGTGCGCAGGCCCGGACAGGCGATGATGGGGACCGGCCCCAGCCGACTGTCGACCCCGCCCTCGCCGACCACCGCGGCCGCGCCGCGCGCCACCGCATCGCTGATGAACCGGCGGCCATCCTGGCTCGTGCCGGCGAGCGCGATGAACAGCGCCCCCGGCACCACCGTCCGGCTATCCAGGCTCAGGGCGGCGATCGGTCGATCGGCGTCCGCGCCGACCTCCCGGATACCCGCAAGAAGAGCGCTCAACATCGTGGTCATGGCCACCTCGTCTGTGCGCGCGCCATCATGGTCGTCGGGTCGTCGGGCGGGATATTCAGGATCCGCAGGGCCCCGGTCATGACCTTGCGGAAGACCGGGGCTGCGCACTCGGCGCCGTAATAGCCGTGCTTGCGGGGATCCCGGATGTCGACGAAGATCACGAGCCGCGGATCGGACGCCGGCGCGAACCCTCCAAAAGAGGCGACGTAGCGATGCTTATGATACCCCTTGGGATCCGCGATATGGGCGGTCCCGGTCT
>DAIDMD010000089.1 GCA_027449165.1 Acidiferrobacter sp.
GTGATTATGTAGTGTAGAAGTCATTCAGCGCGACCGGCTCTCTGGCCGGTCATCTTCGCCCGGATTGATCGGTCACCTTCGACCGGAATCCGCGGTCACCATCCGCCGGAATCGGCGGTCATCTTCATCGGAATACGCAGATGACGACGGCGGGGCGCTTTTTCGTGGCGGACTGGTCGGTAAATGGAAACGGCACCAGGATGACATCTCCAAACTCAAAGCGTGTCATAGACCGCATCATCCGGGTTGTCCCACACCTTCCCGAAGCTCGGCTCCGCTGTTTGGGTCGCCGCCTGCGTCAGGCGCCGGTCCTGGTCCTTGTGTTGCAGGAAATCCACGAAATCCTCGACCTCCGCCACCCGCTCCGGCGGCAGCTGGCCAAGTTTCTCGAGTAAGGTGCGCATCTGATTCGAGCTCTTCGCCATCGGTTTCTCCTTTAGTGCTTGCCGTGCGCTTCAACTGCCCGCGCTCGATGAAGGCATCGAGCACTTGCAGCGCCTGGCGCTCCTCGGTCGGCTCCAGGTTCCCCAGATGTTGCGGCCGCCACTGCAAGCGGCTCTGGCCGGGCTTCGCCGTCATTTTGATTGGGGCCATCCAAAAGCCCATTGGCGCCGATTCGAGGCACCTGAGCGATTTTGGGCAGCAGCGCCCCCGGCGGATACTCGGTCGCTCCCTCATCGTAGGCGATCATGCGCCGGGTGTCCCCGAGTTCGGGGGCCAGCTCCTCTTGCGTGAAGCTCGCCGCTTGGCGCGGGGCGTTCACCTGTGCGCCAATTGGGTCAGCCCCAGGCTCTCCCTGCTCGGCACCTCGTGACTCCAACGCCCGCCCTTGATGCCCACTAGTGTAACCCCGCTTTAACGCCCCGGGCCTGCCCCTCGGTGGGACCATGGCTTGACCTGCGATGTCCAATTATCGCAAATCGTTGGCGATCGGGTAAAATCGCGTCTTTTTGGCACAAGGACATGGACTCCCGGTCAGCGCGGGGGATAGCCCTGCTCGGCGAAGGCCAGGAGCAATCGCTCGGCAAGCAAGGCGCCGCATGGCGGCGGCTTCGCCATCCGGGTCGGAACCCGATAATGATCCCCGCCGGCGCGCATCCCCTTAGACCGTATTGCGCACACCCCTGGGCCCGGTTAGCCGAGCGCGGGCGGGCCTGTCTTGGTGAGCGCCGAGGATTGGCGTCCCACCGGGTTTGGCGAATTCGTCCTTGAGCCTCCGGGACCCGAGGTGGGGCGCTGGGGGCGAATCGCATCCAAGGTTTGTATGACCATGAGATTGTCCTTTGAGACCCGGACCCCAAGGGTCTCCGGCACGCTCGGTTCCCCTTAAGACCCCTGGCGGCCCCAGCATCATCCGCAGCGAGAGTGGCTTTGATGGAACCGTGCCGCGGGCGCGCATACCCGGGGCCTTGGCCAAAGTTGGCCCCTCGCAAAATACCCGTTGACGTCTTTCACAATTCCGTACATAACAACGCAGATGCATGTTAAGGAGGTTCTATGAAGGAGGTTACGTTTACCGAATTGCGCACTCACGCCAAAGACTATTTTGACGCCGTTGAAGGCGGGGCCACGGTGCGTGTCTTCCCTAAGGGAAAGCCCATCGCCGAAATTGTTCCTATCCGCTCAGGGGCTCCTTCATGGAAAAGGCACACGACGCCACTTACGGTTAAGGGCTTGTCGTTGGGTGTAGAGGTACTGGGCGATCGCAAAGAGTCGGCATGAGGACCTTTCTGGACACCTCCGCTTTTGCAAAACGTTATGTTGCCGAGCAAGGATCGGCCAAGGCTCTGAAGTTGTGCCAGCAGGCCGATAGCTTGGTCGTTTGCGTTATTTGCGTACCTGAACTTATTTCGACGTTAACGCGCATTTTACGCGAAAAGAGAATCACCAAAGCGGATTATCGAAAGGCGAAGGGTAATTTTATGAACGATATGGCCGATATCGATATCTGCCAAATTACATCGGACGTTTTAGCCTTAGCGGTTTCACTGCTGGAGGCAAACCCGCTTCGGGCGATGGACGCGCTTCATGTGGCCTGCGCAGCCGCCGTCGAGACGGATCGCTTTGTTTCAGCGGATCATCGGCAGCTTGCAGCGGCGTGAAGGGCGGGGCTCAAGATCATAGACGTGTCGTGACAGCCGCCACAACCGGGCCGCTGCTCGTGGCCTGGCCAGCCCGCCCATCGACGCGGGCCTTGCGCGCTAAAAGGGTGCGCGGATTGTGGCAAACGCCGAATGATCGCTTCATGCCGTAACATGTCCCTTCGGGCGAAGGCCGCAACGTCCTTCCGGGATCTCCGTCCTCGTCAATCGGGTCTCGCCGACATCCCCAGCCCAAGCCACTGCAACACCATGTCGCGGGCCTCCTCCAGGCCTTCGTTCGTGTGCGCGGAAAACGGCAGGAGATAGGCGGTCTCGGGGGCGATCTTCGCCATTTCGCGCGTAAGGCGCTGGCGCTCGCCGCGATTGACCTTGTCGGCCTTGGAGAGGAGCACGAGCACCGGGATATCCGTGCGGCCCTGCAGGAGGACGTGGTCTTCGCTCTTTAGGCCCTGGCGGATGTCGGCGACCAGCACGAGCCCTTTCAGGCTTGCCCGCCTCGCGAGGTATTCGGTGGTGAGCGCCAGAAAGGTGTGGCGCAGGGCCTGCGGCACCTTGGCGTAGCCGTAGCCGGGCAGGTCGACCAGACGATGGTCCGGCGAGAGGGTAAAGACATTCAGCTGCTGGGTGCGCCCCGGGGTCTTGCTGACCCGGGCGAGTCCTGTCTGCCCGGTCAGGGCGTTCAGGGCGCTCGATTTGCCGGCGTTCGAGCGGCCCGCGAAGGCCACCTCCGCGCCGGTGTCGGGCGACAGGTCGCGGACCCGCGGGGCGCCCAGGAGGAAGGTTGCATCACGAAGCGTGGGCATGGCGCTCCGCGGCCTCGGCGAGCAGCCGCGCCCCCTCGGTCTCGAGGACCTCGGCGCGCCAGCCGCGGGCGAGGTTCCCGGGGGCGCCCTCTTGCACGATCTCCTTCAAGGTCCGGCGTGAGCCGATGACGCCCGACTGGATGCCGAGCGCCTTGGCGCGCGCGTCGACCAGGGCGGTAAGCGCCTGGTACAGCCGGTCCTCCTCGGGGTTGAGGCGCGCCGCGGGCCAGGGGTGGAGCGGGCGATCCGGGGCCTCCTGGACGACGGCAAGCAGCGGCTCGCCCAGGCGCTGGACCTGTCGTTCGTCGAGCCCCCGCCGCCCACCGAGATCGGCGCGGGTCTTGGGCGGCCGGGCGGCCAGATCGACGAGTACCGCATCGTCGAGCACCCAGGAGCGCGGCAGATCGGCCTTGCGCGCCGCCTCTTCGCGCCACATGAGAAGCGCCTGGAAGAGGGCCTGCCCGCGCAAAGACAGGTTCGCGCCTTGGCGATAACGGCGCACCAGCTGTTCCGGCGAGAAGCGGTAGAGCGCGGGATCGTTCAAGGCCGCGCAATCCTCGGCGAGCCAGGCCGTGCGTCCGAGCCGCTCGAGCTCCGCAAGGAGCGCATCACGCAGCGCTTCGAGGTGGCGCACGTCGTCCTGCGCGTAGGCGAGTTGCCGGCCGCTCAAGGGGCGCGCCGCCCAGTTGGTGCGGGTGGCGTCCTTGGCGAGATCCACCTTGAGGAGCTGGGCGACCAGGTTGGCGTAGCCGATCTGCTCGTCGTGGCCAACGAGCGCCGCCGCCATCTGGGTGTCGAAAAGCGGGGCGGGCAGGACGCCCGTCTCCTGCAAGAACAGTTCGAGGTCTTGCCGGCCGGCGTGCAGGATCTTCACGCCCGGGCCCGCGAGCGCCTGGCCGAGCGGCCCCAGGTCGAGGCGCAGCGGATCGACCAGGGCGATGGCCTCCGGGGTCGCGACCTGGATCAGGCAGAGTTTGGCGTAATAAGTGCGCTCGCGGACGAATTCGGTGTCGAGGCCCGTCCAGGGGGACGCGGCGATCGCAGCGCGCAACGCGGCAAGCGCCGTGCCGTCTGTCAGAAGTTCGGTCATGAGCCGGGCAGTGTAGAGGGATGCGGCGTTTTCTTCCAGCCGCAAAGCGGTTTATTATTCTCGCCTATGTCCTTACCCGCGCCCTTGCCCCGTTTGCGTGCGTGCCCCTAGATGCGGGCACTGCTCAGGCTATTTCTCGATATTGCGCTTTTGTCGGGCCGCCCCCAGGATCTGCCGGCATCCCGCGCCCTGCCGGTTGTTACCGGGGTCTTGGCGCTGGCCACGAATTACGCGGTCGACACCGGATTTGCGCATAACCTCCAGCGGCTCGGCTTCGCGGCGGCCCAGACCCTCATTCTCGGGGCGTGGGTCGGGCTTTTTCTCGCCATCCGCCGGTTTTGGGTGCGCTACGGCCAGACCATGACGGCGGTCTACGGCAGCAACGTCGTCGTCAATCTCGTCACCTGGCCGTTGGCGCTGGCCCATGGCATCGGGCCCCTGGGATCCGAGATCCTGGCCATCGCGCTCGCGGTCTGGTTCGTGGCGATCGTGACCAAGATCCTCTGGCATGCGCTCGAGCTCTCGCTGCCCTTAAGCGCGCTCCTCACCGTGACGGGAACCTTCGCAAGCGGCTGGATCCTGATCAGTCTCTTTCCCCTTCCCAAGGCCTGATGCGCATCCATATTCTGGGAATCGGCGGGACGTTCATGGGGGGCTTGGCGCTTTTGGCCAGGGCCTCCGGCCTCGATGTGACCGGGTCCGATCGCGGGGTCTATCCCCCGATGAGCGACCAGCTGCGCGCCAGCGGCATCGCCGTGACCGAGGGTTACGAGAGGCTTCCGGGGCCGGCCCCCGATCTGGTCGTCATCGGCAACGCCCTCTCGCGCGGGAATCCGGCGGTCGAGGAGGTCCTGAACGCCGGCATCCCCTATGTGTCGGGCCCCCAGTGGCTCGCCGAGCACGTCCTGCGCGGCCGGTTCGTCATCGCGGTGGCCGGGACCCACGGCAAGACCACGGTCACGAGCCTCGTGACCTGGATCCTCGAGACCGCCGGGCTCGATCCCGGATTCCTGATCGGCGGGGTCCCGCAGGACTTCGGGGTGTCGGCGCGGTTGACTGCCTCGCGCTTCTTCGTGGTCGAGGCCGACGAATACGACACCGCCTTTTTCGACAAGCGCGCCAAGTTCGTCCATTACCGCCCGCAGGTCGCGATCCTGAACAATTTGGAATACGATCATGCCGACATCTATCCGGATCTGGCGTCGATCTCGCGGCAATTCCAGCATTTGTTGCGGATCGTGCCGGGGACCGGCTTGATCGTCGCCAACGGCGCCGATGCCGCCATCGCCGATGTCCTTGCCGCCGGGGTCTGGACGCCGGTCGAGTATTTTTCCCGGGCCGACGGCTGGGAGGCGGACCTGCTGGCCGCCGATGGCAGCGCGTTCCGGGTGCGTTTTGCCGGGACCGAGATCGGCACCGTGCGCTGGTCGCTCGCCGGGGCCCACAATGTGACCAACGCCCTGGCGGCCCTTGGCGCGTCGCGCTTCGCCGGCGTCCCGCCGGCTGTGGCCATGCAGGCGCTCGCGACCTTCCGGGGCGTGAAAAGGCGGCTCGAGGTGTACGGAAACGCCGGAGGTGTGACGGTCTACGACGATTTCGCCCACCATCCGACCGCGATCCGGGCGACCATCGAGGCCCTGAAGGCGCGCGTCGCGCCGGCCCGGATCCTGGCGGTCCTGGAACCGCGCTCCAATACCATGCGCCAGGGCGTGCACCGGGAGACCCTGGGTCCGTCGCTCGCCCTGGCGGACGCGGCCTACGTCTATGCCCCCCCGGACATCGGCTGGGACGTCGAGGCCGCGGTCGCGGGGCCCGGCCGGCGCGCCCGGGTCTACCATACCCATGAGGCCTTGATCGCGGGGATCGTGGCCGACGCGCGGCCGGGGGACCATGTCCTCATCATGAGCAACGGCGGGTTCGCCGGCCTCCACGGCCGGCTGCTCGCCGCCCTGGGGCCTACATCTTGATCCCGCCCCCGTGGATGTACTGCGAGAACCGCGCCACGTCGTTGCTGACCCGCCGGAACAGGTGGTCGAGACTGATCACGGCGTGCTCGAGGAGGTTCACCGCGATGTAGGGGTGCTCGACCCGTATGCGCTTGTATTTGGCGCGCGACAGCAACAGCACGCGGGTGTCATCGGACTTCGCGCGCATGCGCGCCGAACGCGGCTTGCGGTCGAAAAACGACATCTCGCCCATCAACTCGCCTTCGGTCATGCGCCCGACCTCGTTTTCCTGGCCCCCGTCGTCGTAATACAGCGCCACCTCGCCCTTGACCACGAAGTACAAGGCCTCACCGACCTCGCCGATGTCGGCTATGATCTCGTTTTTGCGAAACTGCACGAGCTCCGTGTAGTCGAGCAGCGTCTCGACCTCCTTGATCGTCAAGGACTCGCACAGGTATTGGTGCGTCAGAAATTCCGCCAGCTCGACCTTGGACTTGCTCGTCATCCCCGTTCCCTGCCGTCATGCACGTTTTCGCGATAGGATAGCCCCTGTCCTTGGCGAACACAAAAACGGCTACAATGGGACAGTACAGCCAATATCAAGGAGATGGCGCAATGAGGAGACAGTTGGCCCTGGTCCTGGGTCTGGTGCTGCCTTTGGCGATGTCCGCCGCACAAGCGAGCGTGGTCGAGAGCATGGAGTATGTCCGCGTAAGCCCCGCCCAACCGGTGCCCCCGGGCCCGAAGATCCTCGTGCAGGAGGTGTTCTGGTACGGCTGTCCGCACTGTTTCCATCTGGAGCCGGTCCTGAACCGCTGGCTGGCCCATAAGCCGGCGGACGTCCTGTTCCAGCGGCAGGCTGCGGCGATCAGCCCCTATTGGCTCCCGCAGGCCCGGGCCTTCTTCAGCTTCCAGGACCTGGGCCTCTTGCCGGCCCTTCACGACAAATTCTTCGACGCCATTCACGTCCGCCACGAGGTCCTGGACAATGCCGCGACGATATCGGCCTGGGTGGCCCGCCACAGCCGCGTGAGCGCGTCGCGCTTCAAGACGGTCTACCGCTCGTTTGCCGTCGGCCTCGCGGTGCGCAAGGCCCGCCAGCAGCAGACCGAGGAGGGGATCCATTCGGTGCCGACCTTCATCGTCGACGGGCGCTACCGGACGAACCCGAGCCTCGCCGGCGGGCGGCGCCAGATGCTGCGCGTGGTCGACTATCTCGTCCGCAAGGCCGAGCGCCGGAAGAATCATTGATCGTGAACGCGGCGCAGCTTTTCGTCCGCTGTCTGGAGAACGAGGGCGTCGAGTACATCTTCGGCATCCCGGGCGAGGAAAACCTAGGCCTCATGGACGCCCTGCTCGAGTCGCGCATCCGGTTCGTGACCACGCGCCACGAGCAGGGCGCCGCATTCATGGCCGACGTCTATGGCCGGCTCACCCATCGTGCCGGCGTGTGTCTCGCCACGCTCGGTCCCGGGGCCACCAACCTCGTTACCGGCGTCGCTGACGCCAACATGGATCGCGCGCCGCTCGTCGCCATCGCCGGGCAGGCCTCGACCCTGCGCCTGCACAAGGAGTCGCACCAGGTCTTGAACCTCGTGAACCTGTTCGCGCCGATCACCAAGTACGCAGTCCAGGTGCTGGAACCGGAGACGGTGACCGAGGTGGTGCGCAAGGCCTTCAAGCTCGCCCAGATCGAGAAGCCCGGGGCATGCTTCATCGATTTCCCGGAGAACGTGGCGGCGCGCCCGGCAACCGGTTCGCCCCTGAAGGTGCAGGCCGCCCCCGCGCCCTATCCGGCGGCCTCGCAGGTCGCCGAGGCGGCGAGTGTGATCGCGGCCGCCAACTTCCCCATCATCATGGCCGGCAACGGCGTGGTGCGCGGACGCGGCTGCGACGCGCTCGTGCGTTTCGCCGAGAAGCTCAATATCCCGGTCGCCACCACCTTCATGGCCAAGGGCGCGATCCCGGCGTCCCACCCGCTGTCTCTGGGCACGGTCGGGCTTCAGGCCCACGACTACATCTCCTGCGGCTTCGATCGCGCCGATGTCATCATCTGCATAGGCTACGACATCGTCGAATACCCCCCCGTTCTCTGGCACAAGACCGCGGACCGTCAGATCATCCATATCGACCTGCGTCCCGCCGAGGTGGATGCCCATTACATCGTGACCTCCGGCGTCATAGGCGACTACGCCGTGACCTTGCCGGCCATCGCCGAGCGCGTGGCGAGCCGCCCCCCGGACCGGTTCGCGAACCTGCGCGAGCTGATCCGCCGGGAGCTGAACGGGTTCCGCCACGATCCGGCCTTTCCGGTCAAGCCGCAGCGCGTGGTCGGTGATCTGCGCGAGGTCCTGGGGCCCGAGGATATCGTCGTCTGCGACGTGGGTGCCCACAAACTGTGGATGGCGCGGCTCTACGACGCCGAGCGCCCCAACACCTGTATCATATCGAACGGTTTTGCGAGCATGGGCATCGCCGTGCCCGGGGGGGTGGCCGCCGCCCTGGCCGCTCCCGGCAGGCGCGTGGTCGCGGTGACCGGGGACGCGGGCTTCCTCATGAACTCCCAGGAGATCGAGACCGCCATGCGGCTTGGGGTCGCGCTCGTGGTGCTCATCTGGAACGACAGCGGCTATGGCCTCATAGAATGGAAGCAGCAGCTGCATTACCAGCGGACCGGCAACGTGCGCTTCACGAACCCGGACTTCGTCCAGTACGCGCGGGCCTTCGGTGCGGAAGGCTATCGGATCGAGCGTGCCGAGGACCTGCTGCCGACGCTGCGCAAGGCCCTGGAGACGCCGACCGTGACGCTCATCGACTGTCCGGTCGACTATTCCGAGAACATCCGGCTCACGGAAGAGCTGGGCCAGATGGTCTGCCCAACCTAAGGGCTGGCCTGTGCCCGGCGCGCCGGTTCAGCGGCCGCGGGCAAGATCGGCGCGCCGCGCCCGGTCCCGCGCCTCTCGTTCCCGGCGCCGCCGCCGCAGCCTAAGCCACGCCGGCCGGCGGTCCCCCGGGGGTCGGAGCGCCCGCAGGGCCGCCAGGGCCTGCCATCGGCGCGTGACGACCCCGCGCCGCCAGAGCGCGTGGGCGCCGCCGAGAGCCGCGGCCCCCCGACCGCGCGCCTCGGGGTGGCCGGTCAGGCCCTGCCGCTCGCAGTGGCGCCGCCACAGGGCGTGGAGGGCGGTTCGCCCGATCCGGCCGGCCGGCGGCCGCCCGGAAAGACCCGGGAGCCACGGGGGAGCGACGAGGGCGTGCACGTGGAGGTTGTGCGCGCGGTCATAGTGGATATGCCAATCGACGGCCCGCCCGCGCGCCGCGAACGCCTCTTCGAGAAAGCCGCGCGCCAACCCGGCATGGGCCGGCAGCGGACGGCCCCGGGGCAGCCCGATCAGGACCTCGCGGACATGCCGCGCGCCCACGCCGTCGACCGCGTTCCACAACCGTTCGGGGTCGCTCAAATCAGCAGGGAGGGTGTCCGGCAGCGTGAGCTCGGACCAGGCAAGCCCCGGCCGATGCGAGAAGTCGAAGGTCCGCCGGCGGGCGCGGTCGTAAAGCCGGCGTCTCCCGCAATAGGCGGCCTGTTCCACCGCGCCCCGTCCTCGGCTGAGGGCGCGCACGCACAAAACGGGCATCATGGCGGGACCTCCCGGCTTCTTCAGGGGTGGCTCGCAAGTTTAGCGCTTGCTACCCTCGCCTTTTATCGGGAGATCCCCGGGTGCCAGCCGAGCCCTCTCACTGGATCCACGCGGCGCGCCGCCGGGCCGATCGCAGGCGCCTGCGCGCCTTGATCGACGCCGGCGAGGAGCTCGAGGCGCGCGGACTGCTGGATGACGCGGCGCGGTTGGCGGCCGGCCGGCAAGAGGCGCTGCCGGCTGCGGGGCACGACGCCGCGCTCCCCGCGCCCTGGGACGGGGCACACGGCCGCCGGGTGTTGACCCGCCCCGGCGCCCGGTGCGGCCCGAGCGGCCGCATCCGGGCCGCGCTGCTGGCGTCCTGCGCGCCGCTTGCCGATCTCGTGCGGCGGGCGTTTGCGGCCCCGCGCCGGTCCGGCGCCCCGCGGCCTTCGTCTGCCGCGCGGATCTGGCTGGGCGAGTCCTGCGGCCTTTTGCATCGCCGCGCCCTGTGGCGGGGCCAGGGACGGCGCCCCCTGGTGCTCGCCGGCGGCGATCTCGGACAGAACCTCCTCGTCCTGGGCGGCATAGGCTCGGGCAAGACGACCTCGGTCATTCAGCCGGCCCTGTTGCAGTGTCTCGCGCAGGGTCTGGGCGGTCTGGTGTTCGACATCAAGGGCGACTTCGGGGACGCGGCCGCCGCACTCGCGAAACGGACCGGACGCGAGCTCCTGGTCATAGGCCCCGGCCGGCGCGCCTTCAATCTCCTGCGCGGACTCACCCCCGAGGCCGCGGCCGGCTTTTTGAAATCGGCGCTGCTTCTGGGCGGCGGCTCCGGCGACCCGTTTTGGACCGAGACCGCCGTCGAGCTTTGCCGCAACGCCTTGGGCGTGCTCTCGTTTCTGCCCGACCGCTATAGCCTCGCCGGTCTCCATGACTATCTCTTTCGCGACGACATCCGCGCCGAGTGCGACCGCCGATTGCACGACGAGGCCGCCGGCCTCGCCCCCGAGGCCCTGCGGCTCTTGCGCAGCTACCAGTCCTATCACGAAGGCGTGTTCACGCGCTTCGACCCCAAGGTGGTGGCCGGCGTGCTCGCCAGCGCCGCCCAGGTGCTGACGCCGTTCACCCACCCCGACCTCGTCGACGCCTTCTGTCCGCCCGCCGACGCGCTTTCGATCGAGGCGGTGGGCTCGGGCGCGGTGCTCCTCGTGGACCTGCCGCTCGCCGTCTGGGGCATCGGCGCCAAGGTCATCTACACCTTCATCAAGCTGCGCTTCTTCCAGTACATGCAAAGGCGCCCGGCCACCGAACGGTCGCGGCCCGTGCTGTTTCTCTGCGACGAGTATCAGGAGATCGTCTCCGCCAATAAAGACGGGCTGTCCGACCTCAATTTCTGGGACAAGGGCCGGGCCTTCGGCACCATAGGGATCATATCCGCGCAGTCCATCGCAAGCTTCTACGCGGCCTTAGGCGATCGCGACCTCGCCGACACCTTGCTGCAGAACTTCCGCCAGAAGCTCTGTCTGCGCACCGAGGACTGGCACACCATCCATTTCTTCGAACGTCTCCTCGGGCGGCCGGCCGATCGCCGGGGCCGCGCGCGCCCATTGGCGCCGGCAACGCTCATGCGCCGCCTCTACCGGCGCCAGGCCTTGGCCGTGGTCTCGGTCGCGGGGGAGGCCGTCGAGGAGATCATTGATCTGCCGGCGGTGTTCGTAGATTAGACCGGACGTATGGCCGCCCCCTACCTTCCGGTCACCATGACGCGAGAGCAAACCGGCGGCGTCGCTGGCAACGGGCATCGGATACCGTAACAGCAAGGCTCAACGGCGAAGGTAAGGTCTGCCAAATCTTGCCAAATAGCCTAGCGTGAGCCCATGAGCACCATGAATATTTCCCTGTCCGACACGCTCAAGACCTTTGTCGATGAGCAAGTGAGTCGACGCGGCTACGGCACCAGCAGCGAATATGTGCGCGAGCTGATTCACAAAGATCGGGATGGTCAGCAGCTGCGCGGTATGCTGCTGGCTGGCGTCGCCTCTACACCGGCTGCGCCTGTCGACAGTGAATACTTCGATGCGCTGCGGGCCCGCGTGCGCGGCGCCCGGCGATGAAGGGCAAGCCTGTTACGAGGGCTGTGACGGAGCCTACTGCCACAACCGTCAACCTGGAACCATGCTGCCCTTGATGGCCGCGCAGTCGGCTGGAGACGGTGGCGACCAGACTGATCCCGCACACAAACTCATACTGGCCAATCGGGCGTTACGTCGAATGCCCGCTCATCGGCCTTATGGAAAGCTTTACATAAGGCGGAAAAATGGCCTTCGGCGCCTGCGCAATGCTCTCGAGGCTACGCCCCGCTCTCATTTCGGCCCAGCGCCCCGAACTATTCGAGATGAAACAAGGAAGGCCACGCCGCGCTTGCCGCAGACGAATCGCCGCCTGGCAAAGTGTGGAATTGACTCGGATTTTACAGTGAGGCCAGGTCGCCGCCGCCGGACCGGGGCAACGCTGGTGCGTGCGCATCGGTGCCCGCCAAGCCCGGAGGAGCCGCCGGCGCGCGGTCACCTCTAGGGAGTGTACGGAGGGAGATCGAGGGTCGAGGGGCGAGTGCGGCCCGATCAAGGGCGGCGTTTGACGCGGCCACGTTTTGGGCCCCAAAACGACCGCCCCTTGTCGGTGGCAAGTGCTCTGCGCTACAATGTAGCCCACGTCAAAGATAGGTTTTGGAGGAATGTTTATGGCCGCAAATGCGGTTGTACGCGCGCGGATCGATGAGCACGTCAAGGAGGAGGCCACGGCCATCCTGGCCGCAGCCGGCCTCACGGTGTCGGATGCTTTTCGCATGCTGCTTGTGCGGACCGTGGCGGATAAGGCGCTCCCCTTCGATCCCTTGGTACCGAACGAGGAAACGATTGAGGCCATGAAGGCGGCACGCCGCGGCGACCTCATTGCCGTGGGGGGTGTCGAGGACCTTTTATCCGATCTCCATGCGGACGATTAAACGGACCGCGTGCTTCAAGAGAGACTACAGGCGCGAAGCAAGAGGCCAGCACCGCACTTCGCTTGATCAGGACTTGCTGGCGGTCGTTGTGGTTCTGGCCGCCGACCAGCCCTTGGCGGAAAAGTACCGTGATCATGCGCTTACCGGTCCCTGGAAAGACCATCGCGATTGCCATATCAAACCCGATCTCGTGCTGATCTACCGAAAACCAGATACCGAGGTCTTGGAACTTGTGCGTCTCGGTTCTCATAGTGAACTGAGCTTGTGAGGTCGTAACGGGGCCGCGACCAACCCGAGCATTGCGGGTCATGACGAACTCGGGCGGGCCTTTGGTGTTGGGGTGTATTGGTTAGGGATGGCAGTAGCGCCAATTGCGCGGAGATGTCAGTAAGGTGAGTTCTACCTACCAGCCCTCCCACGGTCTCTGGCGTCCAATACCGACCCGAGGTCCTTGCGCGACTTGCTGCATAGGTACCCGCGCCTCCATCTTGAGCGGTTGCCGGCTGGCTTATGCGCCGCAACTCAATCTCATCGAAGCCGCCTGGCATCCGACCAAGCGCCCACTGCCCAACGGGCAACCCGAAGATATTCACGATCTTGGCGGCGCCCTGCTCAGAAGTCTGCGCCATACGCAGGGATCTCAGAAAACGCTGCGCGGCTACAGCGATCAATAAATAAATAGGCGCAAGATACGTGAAGTGCTTCTCTGAAATGAAGGTACCGTATGCCCGCTACTCTATAGTGGCAGTAACCACCCTGGTTACTGCCGCGTAGCCGTTTGCATGCTTCTCGCAAAAAACATGCAGCCAACCTCTGCCGCGCTCGTACTGAGTTCCCTCAGCTCCACATTCCTCACATATGCTTTTTGATTGACTTTCGGCCTGCTCAATCATTTTGTCCAGGTCGTCATTTGATTGATCTATCCAGACCCTAAGCATCCCGAATTTCTGTTTTATGCCAAGGACAATCGGGGTCGGTATGCCGGTACGCTTTGGGATAACGTCGCGGTGTCCCAGGAATGCCGCCATTGGTTTCATACAGCTCCGCTAATGGAAGTTCTGTCGCTGGGCGTTTTCGCTTGGCGGCCATGCGATACGATCTGATCGCTTTTTTTGCATCCCGTCATACACCGATCCCGAGATCGTACAGCCTTCCGAGTTGATATTGGGCATACGCGGATCTCGATCCCGAGATCTTTTGGAACCAGATTATCGTTACCGCTTTTTTCATTTCTGGATGTGCCGACACCAAACTCGCAGCACATCGCCAGCGCAATCTGCGCTATTGGTAACCCCTGAGTCGCCGCCTTCACCGGCTCCTTTGGGTCATGGACCTCTATAGTCTTGCCCTTACGGCTTAAGCGGACCTCGTTAACTGAAAGAGGCGCGTCGCCGGGCCCCTCCGGGTGGTCTAGACTCGGGACAGACCGAGGCCGGAGGAGGGACGGGCATGTTTATCCGCGATCGCATGGCGCGGCGCGCCATCGCCTGGCTCAACGCCGAGCGCCCGCCTCCGGACGATTTCCATGATGGCGCCAGCCACGACGCCTTGATGCGTCTGGTGCGGCCCGCCGACGTCCTCCTGGTGGAGGGCATGACCCGCATCGGGCGCGTCATCAAGACCGTAGGGCAGAGCACCTGGTCGCACGCCGCCTTATGCGTGAGCGCCATCGCAGGGTCTCCGGAAGATGCCCTTGCGGGGGCCCCCGAGACATCCCCGGGCGATCCCGGCGCGGCCCCGGCGGTGCTCGAGGTCCTTCTGGGCCAGGGCGTGATCATAAAGCCCCTGGCGCAGTACCGCGGCACGCGCCTTAGGCTCTGCCGCCCGCGCTATCTCTCCGCCCCGGACCGGGCGGCGGTGGTCGCCTATGCGCTGGCGCAGCTCGGCGGTCCCTACGATCTGCGCGCGCTCTGGGATCTGGCCCGGCTCACGCTCCCCTGGCCGTTCATTCCGCATCACCTGCGTCCGGCGCTGTTCGCCCATCGCGCGGGGCCGCATACCCGCAACGCGTGTTCCGTGCTGATCGCCGAGGCCTTCGCCGCGGTCGGCTACCCGGTCTTGCCGCCGTTGGCCCCGGATGTCGGGGATCGCGCGAAAGAGGGGCGCGATCGCTGGCTCGTGATGCCCAAAGACTTCGATCTTTCCCCATTTTTCGATATCGTCAAACCCGCCGCGGTCCTCGCGCGGGCGGCCCCGGACGGCACGAGCGGCCGCGCGCCGGCGCCGCCGTCCCCATCGGGCCGGATCTAAACGCGACGGCGGCCCGCGTCTATACTGGGGAGGAGGAGGGCGCATGGGCCAGGGACCGGAGGTGGTGATCGTAGGCGCGGGGCCGGCCGGCATATGCGCCGCCCTGCGGCTTGCGCGGGCGGGGGTTCGCACCCTGGTCCTCGAGGGCGCGGAATTCGCCGGGGCGGAGAACTGGTCGGGCGGGGTCTATCATGCCGAGACCCTGACGCGCGAGGACATCCTGGGGGCCGACGGCTGGGCTCGCGCCCCTCGCGAACGGCGCATCGTCGCCCGGTCGCTGCTCGTCTACGGAGGCACCGACGCCTGTGCCGGCTTCGAGGCGCGGGCCGTGGCGGGCAACGATTACGGCGAGGCCTGGACGGTGCTGCGCCCCAAGCTCGACCGTTATCTGGCCGCGCGCGCGATCGCCTACGGGGCCACGGTCCTGCCGCGGACCACGGTGACCGGGTTGCGGTTCGACGGCGGACGGGTGGTCGGCGTCGATACCCCGCGCGGGCCCATCGAGGCGCCCGTCGTATTCCTCGCGGAGGGTGACGCCGGAGGCGTGCTCGGGCGCGCCGGACTCGAGCGTCCGGCGGTCCGTTACGCGCAGGGGATCAAGGCGGTGTTCGCGCTGCCCGCCGCCGACATCGAGGCACGATTCGGGGTCGGTGCCGGCGAGGGGGTAGCCCAGGAGTGGCTGCTGCGCAACGGCCCGTTCAAGGGCCGGACCGTTCCCCTGAACATGACCGGCTTTCTGTACACGAACCGCGACAGCCTGTCGGTGGGCCTCGTGCTCCCGCTTGCGGCGCTCGCCGATCAAAGCCCCGTGGACCACCCGCAACTCATGCGCCGTTTCCTGGCGCTGCCCGAGGTCGCGGCGCAGCTTGCCGGGGCCACCCAGGTCGCCTACGGCGCCAAGGTGATACGCGCCGGCGGCCTGCGCGAGGGCACGGCGTTCGCCTACGACGGGCTTGCCATCGGCGGCGCGCCCCTGGGTCTCGGGCTCGAATTCCCCTATCCGAACTTCATGGGGCCGGCGGCCTTGTCGGGCGCCGCCTTCGCCGATGCGGTCCTCGAGTTGCGCGGCCGCGGCGACTATTCGGCGGCGGCGCTCGCCGAGACCTACGGCGGGCGCCTGCGCCGCAGCGCCGATTATGAAAACGCGCGCTTCGCCGCCGCTTGGCCCGAGGCCCTGCACGCGAGCCCCTTGATCTTCGAGCACCTCCCGGCGCTCGCGGGCTCGCTGGCCGCCGACGCGCCGACGCGGGCCCGGGCCTGCGCGCGCGCCGCATTGTCGGTGATGCGCGACCGTGCCACCCTCAAGGTGGCGGCCTCGCTGCCGCGCGCCGCGCGGGCACCCGGCAAGCCGCCGCTCGCCGTGACCTTCCTGTTGGGGCGCGAGGGCCGGCTGACGCCCCTGGCCGCCCCGGACGCGGGCCTGGGGGTCTTGGCGCGCGGCATCGGCTATTTCTACGGGCGGGGCCTGCCGCTCCTCGAGACCCGGCTCGCGGCGGCGTTCTCGGAACGCAGCCGGATGCTGGCCGCGCGCATCCTCGCCCGCGGGGCCGGGCTCACCGCCGCCGGGACGCTCGGGTTCGTGTCGGATGCGGCGGTGTGGGCCGCAGCCGGCCGCTCGGCCCTCAAACGCACGTCCTTTTATCGTCGCGAGGCGGCCCTGCGCCAAGCCCTTTCCTGGGACCCGGGCCTGCGCGATTCGCCCATGGCCTGGCTCGCCCCGCTCGGCCGCCCCGTGCCCGACCAGCGCCACATCCATGTCCCCCGCGATCTCCCCCCTGCGGACGCCGAACGCCTGCATCGCGTCTGTCCCGCCGAGGTCTACCTGCCGGGAGGCTCAATGGGCGGCGCGCACGCCGTTTTCGAGAACTGCATCAAATGCGAATCGTGCCGTCTCGCGGTTCCGGCGATCGACTGGAGCCGGACCAGCGGCCACCGCTTCCTCTACGAGCTGCCCGATGCGCACCGCGCGGGGCCCGACGGCAGCGTCGCCAGCGACCTCGTATGTCGGCCCGCCGCGGTGCCGGAGGACTCGGCCATGCGGCGGCTCGCCGACCGGCTCGCATCGCGCCCGGTCTCGCCGGGACCGGCGTTTCGCGCCGCCCTGTGCGCCGATCTGCGGGCCGCCCGGCCGGGCGGCCTCGAACGTCTGGCCAGGTTGTGCGAGCGGCCGGCGCTCGGCGCCCTGCAGGATGCCATCGCCGCCCGGCTTCCGTGGACGCCGGCGCGGCCTCCGGCGGCGGACTCGGAGGCGCTCGAGCGGCGCGCCCTGCGCGAGGCGGCGGCGGCCGCCTTCCCCGCGCCGCGCTTGGCCGGACTCGCCCTCGGGTGGACCCAGGACGACCGGGATGACCTCGTACGCCTCCTGCATCGCGGCCGCGCGTGCCCCGAGGATCGCATCGCGGCGCTCGCCTGGCACGACACCGGGCTTGGCTTCGTCGCCGTCTACCACCTGCTGGCCGAGGCCCGGCTCGGGCGGCGCCTGACGCGCCTGACCGTCAGTCTCTCTCGCGAATCCGATGGCCTATCCGCCTGGTTCCCGGACGTGGGCGCCGAGCGCGGCGACGGGCGGGGCCCGATCGACGCCTCGGGTGCAGAGCGGGGGACCGGTCTGGACACCGCGCGCCCCGGGCGCGTGCCCGCCGCAAAGTCGGCGCCGCTTGCCGTCGACGCGGCCTTCGCCCGCTACTACACGGCGCTTCTGGAAGGATACGGCGAGGCGCTTGCCGCCCGCGCCGATGCCCACGCCCGCGCGCGCGTCCAGTTCGCCTCCGGCTACCGCGATCGCGACGGGACCGATGCGGTATTCAAGTTTGGCGCGGTCAAGCGTCTGCTCGCGGTCATCGCGTATGCGCTCGCGCTCGCCCGCCGCCTGCGCAAGGAGTGCGAGCGTGATCCGCAGGCGGTAGTCACCCTCCTGCAAAGGCGTTTCGGCGTGTCCCAAGACGGCGTGGCATGGTGTGCGGGCCAGGTCTTCGGGGGCATTGCCTATTCGGAGGATGACATCCTGAGCCGCCGCTACCGCGACGCCATGGTGCTCGCGCAGTGGCCCGGCGGCGGGGACGCGCGCGCCCATGCCGCGCGGGAGCGCGCGCTCTGGACCGGCCCGGACGATGCCGCCGCCGCGGCGTTCTTGCGCCACGGTCTCTATGAAGACTCGAACCCTCCGGCACTGCCCGCCGTCTCCTGCCGCCTGCCGGTCGCGCCCCGGCCGGGGGCGCCCATCGCCTACGACAGCGGGGGCTTCCTGTTCGGACGGCTGTTGGGGCCCGAAGAGGTCTTCGTGCCCGAGGACTTCCTTGCGGATCCCGCGCTTCGGCGCATGCGCGCCCAGGTCCTGCGCCTCGTGCGCGGCGGCTTCCGCGATCCCGCGGGCGGGGCGTACGGCCGTTACATCGATGAGCGCCATAGCATCCCGGCCGCCGATGTCGCGCGCCTCAAGGCCTTCCAGGCGTTCGCCACCGTGATCCCCGAGAATCTGGGCGGGCGGGGCACCAGCAAGGCCGAATATGCGGTGCTCGCCGGCCTGCTCATGGGGCGCGTCGATCCCTCCGTGGGCCTTTTGGTCATGGCCAGCACCAGCATAGGGACCATGCCGGTGTTGCTCGCCTTGCAAAAGGACATCCCGCGTCTGGCGGCCGAGCTTGCCGAACTCACCGAAGGGTCGTTTACGGACCTTTCGCGCGGCGTGGATCGGCTGCGCGCCTTAAGCGAGCGCCCCTATCCCCCGGCCATCAAGAAGACGCTCGAGATCATGGCGGCGCGCGTCAAGGACCGGTTCCTGAGGCCCGGATCGGCCTTGAAGTATCTCGCCCGCGACCTGCTCGGCGCGTTCGAGACCCTGATCGCCGCCGCCCGGTCGCGCGATCTCGACGCGCTGGCCGCGCGCGCCGAGGCCTTCGGGCAGGGCCTCGCGGCCCTGGCGGGGCGGTTGGCCGAGGAGCGCGCCCGTTTGCCCGCGCGCATCGGCGCCCACGAGCGCTTCCAGCGCTTCCTGGCCCACGGGCAGATCAGCGCCTTTGCGCTCACCGAACCGGGCGCCGGATCCGATACCGGCGCGGTCGCGACCCGCGCCCGGCGGGTGAGCGCGCCGCTTGACCCCGGGCCCATCGGCCTTTGGCATTTCGCCGCCGCGTCCGGCGTGCGCGTCCTGTTGGACGAACGGGCCCTCGACTTCACGGGGCCCGATGTCCGCTACCGGCTCCCGGACGGGGGCCTTGCGCGCCTCGACGACAGCGGCTGGGACCTGGCCGCCCAGAGCGGGCGGCGGCGGGTGGTCCTCGACTCGGGAGAGGCCTACGACTACGACGATATGGGCGTCCCGGTGGAGACCCCCGCGGGCCCGGTCTACGAGTATTTCGAGCTGTCGGGCACGAAGATGTGGATCAGCAACGGCTCGATCGCCGACCGCTACTGCCTCTACGCGCAGACCCCCTTGGGCGAGACCGGCTTTATGGTGGAGCGCCGTTCCGAGGGGCTTGCCATAGGGCGCGATGAACGCAAGCTCGGCCAGCGCGCCTCGCCCACCAACGAGCTCGCCTTGTCGTCGGTGCGCGTCTGCGCAAGCCATGTCATAGGTTTCGAGGGTCACGGCCAGGTCAGCGCCCTGGAGACCCTGAGCGTGGGGCGCGGCGGGCTCGTGATCGGCGCGGCGAACCTGCTCGAGCGGCTGATGAAAGACTACGGGGACCGTTTCGAACCCGGATCCCCGGCGCTCGCGATCGCCCGCTACGAATACGAGCGGGTGCGGACCCTCGGCGCCCGTCTCGTCGGTCTCATGGACCGCGCCGACCTGAGCCGGGGAGATTTCCGCATCGAGGCGGCGCTCTCCAAATTCCTGGCCTCCGAGGGGCTCCATCGCGTCTTGCTCGCGCTCGAGCGCTGGCGCGGTCCGCAGGCCGCAGCCGTGTCCGAGCCGATCGAGAAGTGGCGCCGGGACGCGCGCATCCTCAACATCTATGAGGGCACGAATGAGGTCCAGCGGTTCCTGGTCCTGAAGGACCTCCCGGCCTTGTTCGCGCGCTTTACGGCGATCGCGGCAACCGGCAGTCCCGCCCTCGACCGGGCGCTGCGGGCTTTCGCCGACTTCCTGCGCCCGCGCCTCGCCGATCTCAAGGCGCGCGTCGGCGCCGACGGCGATGCCCAGATCCCATGGTTTCCCGTGGTCGATTGGATAGGCGAGCTCTATGCCTGGGCGGCACTGGCCGAGCGGCGTGTGGCGCTGGCCGCGCGCGGCGGCGCGCCGGAGGCCCTCTCGGCCCTGCAGGCCTTCGAGGCCGCCCACGAAGAGGCGGTCGCGGCCCGCGCGCATGCCGTCTCGGCGCTGTTTGGCGAGGCGTCTGTCTACGAAGAGGCGGTGGTGACGCTCGCCAACCGCCGGGCCGAGGAGGGGGCCCGGCCCGAGGCGGTCCTGGGCGCCGGGCTGCGCGGTCATGTGGCGGTCCTGGTGCGTGATCTCAGCCATCCCGACGGGCGCGACGTGCGCCTAGACGGCGAGGATCTGGCGGCCCTCGACCAGGTCCTCGGGGCCTGCGACCGCGACCCGGCGCTGCGCGTCACGGCCGTGGTCCTGACCGCCGCCCCGGCCCCCGACCTCGTGCAGCGGCTGCGCGCCGCCGGGGCGCCGGCCCTGGCCGTGGCCGCCGGGGGTCTTGCCGATCCCGCGGCCTTGGCCGCGATTCTGGCCCCGCTGCGGCCCGACCTGATCCTGGCCGGCCCGCAGGAACCGGCATTCCTGGCGGCCCTGGCCGGCGCCCTGGGCGGTGTCGCGGTCGACGGGGTGACCGGTCTAGCTGGACGGGGGCCGCGCGGCTATGCCCTGATGCGCGGCCGCGGCCGG
>DAIDMD010000090.1 GCA_027449165.1 Acidiferrobacter sp.
GTAGGCCTTCTTGCTCGCCTCGTCGTCGAAATAAATCTTCAGGGCGTTCGGGCCGACCCCTTCCATGACAAAGGGGTGCCCTTCGAGATTGGTGATCGTATGGCCGGTGATGGGATCTGTCCGTTCGATACGCATAATCGCCTCCATCTTCGTCGAGGGATAAACGCACCATTTCGTATAGGCGCTTTATAAAATATTGTCAATGACCCCCGACAATCGCCCGGCGCGCGGTTTGGGATCCTCGCGACGCCCCAGGAGGGGGCGTTGGCGGCGCACGCCGTCCCGGCGCGAATGCGGACCCCCGCGGCCGGCACGAAAAACGTGCCGCGAGGCTTGGGCGCGGCGGCCGGCCTCCGGATAACGGATGGCGCAATCCGCGGGCAAAAGGACTACGATTAAAATCAGGTTGCGTTCGCGAGGAGGCGCCGGGCCATGACCAGCGGAGACTACATTCGGTTTTTTGCCGACATCGATGCCGGAGATATCGGATCGGTCGGCGGCAAGAACGCGTCGCTCGGCGAACTCTACCGGCACCTGGCCGCCGAGGGGGTGCGTGTCCCCAACGGGTTCGCGGTGACCACCGACGCCTACCGCGCCCATCTGGCCGCATCCGGCGGGGAACAGGCGGTACGCGCCCTGTTCGCCGGATTCCACGTCGACGACGTCCGTGATCTCGCGCAACGGGCGCAGGCGGCCCGCCGTCTGCTCGTCGCCACGCCCCTGGCGCCGGATATCCGCGCGGCGATCCTTGACGCCTACTCCCGGCTGAAGGGCCAGTACGGGGACGGGGTCTCGCTGGCCGTGCGTTCGTCGGCCACCGCCGAGGACCTCCCGGCAGCAAGCTTCGCCGGGCAGCACGACAGCTACCTCGCCATCCGCGGCGAGGAGGCCCTGCTCGACGCCTGCCGGCGCTGCTTCGCGAGCCTCTTCAACGACCGCGCCGTGCACTACCGGCTCCAGCAGGGACTCGGCCCCACCGACGCGGCCCTGTCGGTCGGCGTCATGAAGATGGTGCGCTCCGACCTCGGCGCCTCGGGAGTCCTGTTCTCGCTCGATACCGAGTCCGGCTTCCGCGACGTCGTGTTCATCACCGGCTCCTATGGGCTCGGCGAGACCATAGTGCAGGGTGCGGTGGCGCCGGATGAGTTCTATGTCTTCAAGCCGACCCTCGCCGCCGGCCATCGCGCGGTCCTGCGCAGGACGCTCGGCACCAAGGCGGTGAAGACCGTCTACGCGGCGGCCGGATCGGGTACCACGACCGAAACGGTCGCCGTGGCGCCCGGCGATCGCGAGCGCTTCTGCATTGCCGACGCCGATGTCCTGGCGCTCGCCGATATGGCAGTCGCGATCGAGCGCCACTACAGCCAAAAGGCCGGGCAGCCGCAGCCCATGGACGTGGAATGGGCCCGTGACGGGGAGGATGGGGCGGTGTACATCGTGCAGGCGCGCCCCGAGACCGTGGTTTCGCGCGTCTCCGACACCGTCCTCGAGGAGTACCATATAAAGGGCCAGGGCGAGATCCTCGCGACCGGGCGCGCGGTCGGCGCACGCGTGGGCGCGGGCCGCGTCCGCGCCCTCCCCGACCTCGGACGGATCGCCGAATTCAAGGACGGCGAGGTGCTCGTCGCCGAGGACACGACCCCCGACTGGGAGCCGATCATGGCGCGCGCGTCGGCCATCGTCACCCGCCACGGCGGCCGCACCTGCCATGCCGCCATCGTCGCGCGCGAACTCGGCATTCCGGCGGTGGTCGGCGTCGCCAGCGGATTCGACCGCCTGGCGACCGGCGAGACCGTGACCGTGTCGTGCGCGGAAGGCGAGGCCGGCCGCGTCTACCGGGGGGCCGTTCCCTTCGACATCGTTCGCACCGACTTAAGCCATATCCCGCGCCCGGCGACCCAGATTATGATCAATATCGGCAACCCGGCCGTGGCCTTCACGACGAGCCGTCTGCCCAACGACGGCGTGGGTCTGGCGCGCATGGAATTCATCATCAACGAATCGATCGGCATCCACCCCATGGCGATCGCCCATCCGGAACGGGTCCACGACCCCGAGGCCGCCGGCGAGATCGCGCGCCGCGCGCGGGCCTACGGGAGCCCGGCGGAGTTCTTCGTCGAGCGCCTCTCCGAGGGCATAGGCACGATTGCCGCCGCCTTCTACCCCAAGCCCGTCATCGTGCGGCTCTCGGACTTCAAGAGCAACGAATACGCGGCGCTGATCGGCGGGCGCGCCTTCGAGCCCGTCGAGGACAACCCCATGCTCGGGTTCCGGGGGGCCGCGCGCTACATTCATCCGGACTACGCCGACGGCTTTGCGCTCGAGTGCGCGGCGCTGAGAAGGGTACGCAACGATATGGGGCTCGACAACATCCGCGTCATGGTGCCGTTCTGCCGGCGGGTGGAGGAGGGCCGGCGCGTGGTCGCGCGGTTGGCCGAACTCGGGTTGCGGCGCGGCGAAAACGGGTTGGCCCTGTATATTATGTGCGAGATCCCGAACAACGTCCTGTCGATCGACGAGTTCGCGCGCGACTTCGACGGGTTTTCCATCGGCACCAACGACCTGACCCAGCTGACCCTGGGCGTCGATCGGGACTCCGCCATCGTCGCGTCCGCCTACGACGAACGCGACCCGGGCGTGAAGGCCATGATCCGGCTCGCCGTCGAGGGCTGCCGGCGCACCGGGCGCCATTCGGGCCTCTGCGGCCAGGCGCCCTCCGACTATCCGGAGATAGCGGAGTTCTTAGTCGAGCTCGGGATCGACTCCATGAGCCTCAACCCGGATGCCGTGCTGGCGGTCACGCGCCTGGTCTTGGATGTCGAGCGGCGCCTCGGCCGCGCCCGGCGCGCTTAGGGCCGCGGCCGGCGCCGCCCCACTCAAGGCCGCACGCCGCACCCCCGGACCGCCTGCCGCGTCCCGCTCCCCGCGGGCTTTGATCCTGCCGCCCGAATCGTTATCATGCGCGGCTAGGTCCGCCCCAACGGGCCCCACCTCGACTCGGGAGAGCGCATGCAAGAAGAGAGAAAAGCGGCGCTTCCGTGGCTTGCCCTGGCCGCCCTCGGCGTCGTGTTCGGCGACATCGGCACGAGCCCCCTCTACACCCTGAGCGCCTGCTTAAGCGCCCTGTCGATCCCGCCCACCCCCGCCCACCTGCTCGCCATCCTGTCGCTCATCCTCTGGACCCTGATCCTGGTCGTGGCCGTCAAATACGCCTGGTTCGTGATGCGCGCCGACGAGCACGGGGAGGGCGGCATCATGGTCGTCACGGCGCTGGCCTCGCGCACCGCGCCCGAGGACTCGCGCCGTCGGTGGGCCCTCCTCGCGCTGGGGCTCCTTGGGGCCTCGCTCTTCTACGGCGACGGCGCGGTGACCCCGGCGATCTCTGTGCTCTCGGCGTTGCAAGGGATGGAGGTCGCCTCGTCGCGGCTGACGCCCTTCGTGGTGCCGCTGTCGGTGGCTATCATCGTGGGGCTTTTTTGGATACAAAGGCGCGGCACCGGGGCCATAAGCCGCCTATTCGGTCCGGCCATGCTCGCGTGGTTCCTGATCCTGTTTCTCTCCGGGGCCGTGTGGGTCGCGCAAGACCCTGCGGTGATCCGTGCGCTCGATCCGTGGCTCGGAATCCATATGCTGATCGCCCATCGGGCGGGGGGACTTACCATCCTCGGCGCCGTGGTCCTCGCCGTGACCGGGGCCGAGGCGCTCTATGCCGACATGGGACACTTCGGCGCCCGCCCGATCCGTCTTGCGTGGTATTTCGTGGTCCTTCCGGCGCTCGCCTTCAACTACCTCGGCCAGGGCGCGCTGCTCATCCTCCACCCGGCGGCGGCGCAAAACCCCTTTTTCGAGATGTTCCCGGGCTGGGCCACGATCCCGATGGTGCTGGTCGCCGGGATCGCCACCGTCATCGCCTCGCAGTCGATCATCACCGGGGCCTACTCCGCGACCCGGCAGGCCTCCATGCTCGGTTACCTGCCGCGGATGACCATCCGCCACACCTCACCGAGCGAGCCCGGACAGATCTACCTTCCGGGGCTCAACTGGACCTTGATGATCGCGGTCGTTTTGATCACGGTCGCCTTCCGGTCGTCCAACGCCTTGAGCTTCGCCTACGGTACGGCGGTAACCGGGACCATGCTGTTTACCACCATCCTGGTCTTTTTCGTGGCCCGGTACATCTGGCACTGGCCGCTCTGGAAGGCGGGCCTGTTCTCCGGCTTCTTTATGCTCTTAGACGGGCTCTTTTTCGTCGCCAACCTGCTCAAATTCGTCGAGGGCGGCTGGGTACCGGTCGCCATCGGCCTGTCGGTCTTCACCCTGATGTCGACCTGGCGGCGCGGCCGCAAGCTCCTGATCCAGGCGCTTTCGCCCGAGGCCCTGGCGATACCGGATTTCCTCGGCATGTTGGCGACAAGCCCCATCCACCGAGTGCCGGGGACGGCGGTATTCCTCACCGTCCGGGTCGGCGGCATACCGCACACCCTCCTGCACAACCTCAAACACAACAAGGTTCTGCACGACCGCGTCGTCATCCTCACCATCCAGTTCGAATCCACGCCGCGCATCCCGGCCCACGAGCGCACCGCGATCAGCGATTACGGGTACGGGCTCTATGGCCTCACCGCCCGTTACGGCTTCATGGAACACCCCGACATCCCGGGGCTCCTGGCCGCCGCCAATCTCCCGTTTGCCTGGAATCCGGCTGACACGACCTACTTCATCTCGCGCCAGCACATCCTGCCCAAGGCCGGCGGGTCGCTCGCCTTATGGCGCCAGCGGCTCTTTGCGGCGATGATGAAGATGTCGGCCACCGCCATAGACTTCTTCCACCTGCCCGCCAATCAAGTCATGGAACTGGGCGACATCGTCGAGCTTCCGCATGGCGCCCGAGGATCCGCCCCCCATCCCTGACCGCCGGCAGCCGGCGCATCCGGGCGACGCCCGCACCCGGCCGTCCCGACGATCCTCCGGGAAATCTCCGCGATAGGATCGGGTCGCCGGCGCACCCCTCCCGGACCGGCCGCCCATGGGTCGACCGGACCCGCCCACGACCCCATCGGCAAGCGTGATCCCGACAAGCCCTGCCGATGCCCGATCGGGCACTGCCGCTAAACCCGCCAGCCCAACACGATCGCCAGGGTGATCGCCAGCACCATCGCCTGATGAAAGACCACGACCGCCCCGGGGGCCTTGGGCCGCAGATTCACCCCATGAAAGAGCACGAAGCCCACCGCGAACTGCGCGATTGCTAGGTAAAAGGCCAGGGGATAGGCGGGCATCATCCACCCCAGCGTCCCCACGACCAGCAGGGCCGCCAGGATGTGCACCGCGACCGTCCACTGCGAGGCCCGCTTGGGTGTCACGAACGGCTCAATGGGCTGCCCGAAGCCCCTCTGGCCGGTGGTCATGCCGCCCAGGAAGATCGCCAGGAAGACCGCGTGGAGTCCAATGTTGGCGTCGAGGTACTGCAGAAAATGGATATGGGGGTAACGCAGCCCCACCAGATACGACACCAGGACGCTGTAGGCGAGCAGCCCATGCGTACCATGCACGAACGCCGGCGCGCGGCCCGCGAGAACATGCAAGGTCCCCATCCCGAACAACGCGGTGGCCACGATCAGCGCGAGTCCGGTGATGGTCGCCGCGTCGGGGTGCAGAACAACGAGCGCGACGCCGATCAGGCCGAGCGTGGTCGCCACGACCCTATGGGCCGCCTCCGGATCGCCGCGCACCAGAAGCGTCAGGATGTTGCGGGTATACGGCCAGCGCGTCCCGAGGGACAGCCCGAACCCGAACCCTTCCACCAGACTGCCCAGAAGGATGATCGCGATCGCGAACAGGACCTGGGTCAGCATGAGGGCCTGCACCCAGGCCTCGCGCCCCAGCGCCACGGATGTGGTCCCGCGCCATATTCCCGCCGCTATCGCGACAAAGATGAGCGCCGCGATAAAGACGTTGGCGATCCGGACCGCGGTCGTGACCTCGCCCTGCACCACATGGTGCTCGGAATTCTTATGTTCCATATCCTCCTCGTCGGCCCACCGGGGCTGCACGCGGACAATACCGCAAGAGCCCCATGAAACCAACACCCGCGCCCTGGGTCCGGGGCCCGGACAGAGGGCGCCGGGGCCTTAGCGCATGAGCGCCATGAGCATGGTGCGCGCGTCCAGAGAATGGAACATCCACATGCTAAGTCCGACTGCGATCACAAAGAGCGGAAAGGCGAGCAGGAACGAGACCGTGGTCCAGATCTGCGTCTCCGAGAAATCGAGCCGCAACAGCAGCAGGAGCTGGACTGCGACCGCAAGCGCCGCCCCGCCCGACAACACCAGCATGACATGGGGGACTCCCTGCGGATGCCTGGCGATGAAAAACGCCGCCGTCATCAGGGCCGTCGCGATCACAAAGGCCGCGACATACGCCCGTCCGCTCGCCAGACGGACCTCTGGGTGGTTTAAGGGATCATGGGCGCCATCGGCCATCACACGACTCCTCGCATATCGACGAAAGTGAACACCAGGACCCAAAGGATCGCCTGAAAGTGCCAGAAAAGCTTCAGGTTCAGCAACCGGTAGACGACCTTGTCGGTGAAGCCCTGGATCGCCACCTGAACGAACATGGTCGCCATCCACAGCAGTCCGAACGCCATATGGAGGCCATGGGTCATGACCAGCGCGAAGAACGCTGACACGTAGCCGCTATCCTCGGGATAGATGCCGGCCCGGAAAAGCGCCGCGAAATCCTGCACCTCAAGCCCCAGGAACACCGCCCCGAGCAGCAAGGCCGCCCCCAGGCCCGCCAGTACCCCGGTGCGGCTGCCGCGCTTGAGCGCCACCATCGCCCCGCCGTAGGCGAGCACGCTCGCGAACACGGCCAGGGTCTCGGCATAGGCCGACAGCGGGTGCACCAACGCGTGCAGGGTCGGCCCCCCGGCCGCATCGTACGAGTGGCTCAGAACCCCGTACGCCGCAAAAAGTCCGGCGAAGATCATCGCATCGCTCAGCATATAGAGCCAGAAGCCGAGCGTCCGCGTCGCTATCGCGTCGTGGTGGTAATGGGCCTCCCAGAGACCGGTATCCCCAAAATCCGTGCCACCGCTTACCGTTGCCATTGCCTGCCCTCGCCTCCCGATACCGAACCTTGGCCGCTTCGCCCACCCTCTTAGGAGTTCGACTCCCGAGGACGGAAGACGCCGATGCCGCCGCGCGGCGCCCCTTCGCGGGCGGACTCGCCGGCGCGCCGGCCCAGTCGCCGCTCGATCTCCGCGACCTCGCTGGCCTTCACCACATAGTCCGTGTGACGCACGAACGAGCGCGCGATCACGGTCAGAATGATCGCCAGAAAGGCGATGTCCGTAAGCCACCATATGCGCCAGACGAGCCCGAAACCGAGCCCGAGCGCCAACGCCCCGATGACAAGCGGCACCGGCGTGTTCTTCGGCATGGGGATATCCTCGTAGCGCGCCGGCGGGGCGTCCTCCAGCCCCTGCCCGCGGCGCCATACGAGCTCGTCGCGCGCATGCACGCGCGGCGTGACCGCAAAGTTGTAGAACGGCACCGGCGAGGGCGTGAGCCACTCAAGCGTCCGCGCCGTACCCCAGGCGTCGGCGCCCACGCGATTGTCCTGCCGATCGCGCAGGCTCACGTAGAGCTGGCGCACGAAGTAATAGACCGACACGACATAAAGCCCGATACCGAACTCCTCAGCGATCTCGAACGGCAGCAACGCCGGATTGGCCAGGTAGTCGAGGCGCCGGGTCATGCCCATGAACCCGGAGGTGTACATGGGGATGAAAACCATGATCGTCCCGGCCGTGAAGAACCAGAAGAAGCGCTTGCCGAGCCGCTCGTTCAGCCTGAAGCCGAACACCTTCGGGAACCAATAGCTCACGGCGCCCATGATGCCATAGATCACCACCATCAACATGGTATGGAAATGCGCCACCACGAACACGCTATTGTGGACGCTGTAGTTGATCGGCGGCATGGCCAGCATCATGCCGGTGAGCCCCCCGAGCAACAGCATGAACAGCGCACCGATGGCCCACAGCATCGGGGTCTCGAAACGGCTGCGGCCGCGATAGACCGTAAACGCCCAGTTGAAAACCTTCACGCCCGTGGGGATTCCGACCACCATGGTCGCGATGCTAAAGAACGTGTTGACGCGCGGGCCGGCGCCCATGGTGAAGAA
>DAIDMD010000091.1 GCA_027449165.1 Acidiferrobacter sp.
ATGACGGGGAGAGACATGGCGCCATTATACCAAGAACGGAGCGCCTCCCGGGACAAGCGGCGTACAATGGCGCTTTGGGGACAGGGATACGTCATGGATACAAACAATCTCAACAACCGGCTCGGCGGCGAGACGAGCCCCTATCTGAAACAGCATGCCGACAACCCGGTGGCCTGGCAGCCCTGGGACGAAACCGCCCTGCGCGAGGCGCGTAAGGCCGATAAGCCTATCCTCTTGTCCGTGGGATATTCAGCGTGCCACTGGTGTCATGTGATGGCGCATGAGTCATTCGAAGACGAGGCGGTGGCGGCGGTCATGAACCGCCTGTTCGTATGCATCAAGGTCGACCGCGAGGAGCGCCCGGACCTGGACCGAATCTACCAGGCGGCGCACAACCTGCTCGCGCGCCGCGCCGGGGGATGGCCGCTCACCATGTTTCTCGCGCCCGACGATCTGACGCCATTTTTCGGGGGGACCTACTTTCCCAAGGAGGCGCGCTTCGGGCTGCCGGCATTTCCCGATCTGCTCGTCCATGTGGAGCGCTACTTTCGCGAGCACCGCGCGGAGCTGACCGCCCAGGGGCCGCGCCTGCGCGAGATCCTGGCCGCCGGCGATGCGGTCACGGTGGCACCGGACGCAACGGCGGATGAATCCCCGGCGGATCGCGCCGTGGCGGAACTCAAAGGGCAATTCGACACGGTCGACGGCGGATTCGGGGGCGCCCCGAAATTTCCCCATCAAGGCGGCGTGCGCCGGCTGCTGCTGGCGTACGCCCGCCACGCGGACCCGGAGGCGCTATCCATGCTGCGCGCGACTCTGCACGCCATGGCCGACCGCGGGCTCTATGACCATCTGGAGGGGGGCTTTTTCCGCTATAGCGTCGATGCCCAATGGTCCATCCCCCACTTCGAGAAGATGCTCTACGACAACGCGCAGCTCATCCCGCTCTATGCCGAGGCCTTCGCGGCCACTGGTGATATCCGTTTCCGGGACGCGGCGATAGCGGCCGGCGACTGGGTACTGCGTGACATGGAGGCCCCGCAAGGCGGCTACTACGCCACCCTCGACGCCGACAGCGGCGGCGAGGAGGGGGCCTTTTATCTGTGGCAGCGATCGGAGTTCGAGGAATCGCTCGATGCCGACGAGAGGGCGGTGGCGATCCCATATTATGGCCTGGACAAGGCGCCGAACTTCGAGGGGCACGCCTATCATCTCGTGATCGCAACCCCCCTGGAGGACGTCGCGGCCCGTGTGGGCCTGCCGCTGGAGGAGGCGGCGCAACGTCTTGCGCGGGCGCGCGACAAGCTCATAGCCGTGCGCGCAAGACGCGCGCGCCCGGGCCGCGACGACAAGATCCTGACGGCCTGGAATGGTCTTATGATCAAGGGCCTTACGCGCGCCGGACGGCTCCTTCGCGTCCCGCGGTTTGTCGACTCGGCGTGCCGGGCCTGTGATCGCATACGCGTGGATCTCTGGGATGGCGCGCGCCTGTCCGCGGTCACCAAGGATGGCCGCACGAGCCCCTACGGTTATCTGGACGACTACGCCTTCCTGCTCGATGGGGTGCTCGAACTCCTGGCGACGCGCTGGCGCCAGGATGATCTGGTCTTCGCCCAGGCCCTGGCCAAGCGGCTGCTTGCCGATTTCGCGGATCACGAGCATGGCGGCTTCTACTTCACCGCCGGCGACCACGAGACCCCCCTCTACCGGCCCAAATCCTTCTCCGACGATGCCCTGCCATCGGGCAATGCGGTGGCCGCCTCGGCGCTTTACCGTCTCGCCCACCTGCTCGCCTGCCCGACGCTCGAGGCCCCCGCGCGAAAGGCGGTCGATGCCGGGCTCGCGGCACTGGCCCACTACCCGTCCATGCATGCCGCGCTGATCGAGGCCTGGGAAGACGCCGCTGATCCACCGGCGATCATCATCCTGCGCGGGGCGCAGGACGCGCTCGCCC
>DAIDMD010000092.1 GCA_027449165.1 Acidiferrobacter sp.
GACCACATGCCCGCGCTCGGCCCCGGGCAGGCCGCCGAGCAGAATCCCGCAGCCGCCCGACTGGACATGCAAGAGCTGCGCCCCGATCTGGACGGCAAGCCGCCCGGCGATATCGCTCATCGGCGCAAGCAGCGGGAGCAGGCCGTCTTGCACGACGGTCTCGAAGGCCACGGCCGTAAGCCCGATGCCCTGCAAGGCCTCGGTCAGCGGACGGTTCACCGCCAGATGCAGGTAGGAAAACAGGATATGGTCGGCGCGGAAACGGCCCAGCTCCTCGCCGATCGGCTCCTTGACCTTCACGATGAGCTCCGCCGAGCGGAACAGCGCCTGGGCCTCGGGGACGATGACCGCCCCGTGCACGGCATACTCCTCGTCCCGGAAGCCGCTGCCGCGGCCGGCCCCGGCCTCCAGGAAGACCTCATGGCCTTCCTGGACCAGGACCGCCACCGCGTGCGGGACCAGCGCCACCCGCGCCTCCCATGGCTTTACCTCCCGTGGTATCCCTATGCGCATAGCAATCCTCCGACCACCGCCAGTCTAACGGGCTTTGGACAAGCCCGCCACGGCGCATTGATCCGAGCCGACAAAAGGGGCAAGATCGGCCTATAATAGCTGATCGTCGCGACATCCGAGGCTCGTCATGCCATCACCCCGCCACGCCCGTCTCATCATCCTCGGCTCCGGCCCCGCCGGTTATACCGCCGCCGTCTATGCCGCGCGCGCAAACCTGCACCCGCTCCTGATCACGGGCCTCGAGCAGGGCGGGCAGCTCATGACCACGACCGAGGTCGACAACTGGCCCGGGGACGTGGAGGGGCTGCTGGGGCCCGACCTGATGGAGCGCATGAGGCGCCACGCCGAACGCTTCCAGACCGAGATCGTCTTCGACCACATCCATACCGCCGACCTTAGCCGGCGCCCGTTCTCCCTGAAGGGCGACGCCGGCGAATACACCTGCGACGCCCTCATCATCGCGACCGGCGCCTCCGCCAAGTACCTGGGCATCCCGTCCGAGGAAAAATACCGGGGGAAGGGCGTGTCGGCCTGCGCCACCTGCGACGGCTTCTTCTACAAGGGCCAGCCGGTGGCCGTGATCGGCGGGGGCAATACCGCGGTGGAGGAGGCCTTGTACCTCTCGGCCATCGCCTCCGAGGTCGTCGTCGTCCATCGCCGCGACCGCTTCAAGGCCGAGGCGATCCTGATCGATCAGCTGATGGCCAAGACCCGCGGCGGCAACGTCCGCATTGAATGGAACGCGGGCCTAGACGAGATCCTGGGCGACAAGAACGGCGTGACCGGGATCCGGATCAAGACCCCGGAGGGATCCAAGGACATCGCGGTCCACGGCGTGTTCGTGGCCATCGGGCACGCGCCCAATACCGGGCTCTTCGAAGGCCAGATCGAGATGGTCAAAGGCTATATCAAGACCGGTCGGGTCGAGGGCCAGCTGACGGCCACCAGCGTCCCCGGGGTGTTCGCCGCCGGCGACGTGCAGGACTTCCTCTATCGTCAGGCGGTGACCTCGGCCGGCAGCGGCTGCATGGCGGCCCTCGATGCCGAACGCTACCTGGGGATGCTGGAAGGAAGCGGCACGCATGGCGGAAAACCCTGACGACACGAAATCCCAGTTCGCGCGCGCCATGACCGGCGTGCGCAAGCTCTCCCAGGACCGGGTGGCGCCGTTTCGTCCGCGCCTGCGCCCGATCCCCCGGCAGTCGCGGCGCGACGCCCAGGCGGTGATCGCCGAAATGATGACGTTCACGTCCCACGACATCGACATCGCGACCGGCGATGAGCTCCTGTTCCGGCGCCCCGGCATCGACAAGGAGACCGTGCGGCGGATGAAGCGCGGGCAGTTCGCCCTCGAGGGCGAACTCGACCTCCACGGCCTGACCGTCGAGCAGGCGCGCGGCGCGTTCGCCGGCTTTCTGCACGAGGCGATCCGCCGGGGACTGCGCTGCGTGCGCATCGTCCACGGCAAGGGATTGGGCTCGGAGGCCCGCCTGCCGGTCCTGAAGGGCTACGTCAACCGCTGGCTCCGGCAAAAACACGAGGTGCTCGCCTTCTGCTCGGCGCGCCCCGAGCAGGGCGGCACCGGCGCGGTCACCGTCCTTTTGCGGCGCGGCCCTTAAGGGCGCCCGCCGCCGTCCAGGAGCACCACGGCGTGCGCGCTCATGCCCTCGGCGCGGCCGGTATACCCCATACCCTCGGTCGTCGTCGCCTTGACGTTGACGCAATCGACCGCCACCTCGAGGTCGGCCGCGAGATATTCGGCCATTTGTCCCACGAACGGCGCAAGCCGCGGGGCCTCGGCAACGATCGTGGCGTCCATATTGACCACGAACAGCCCGCGCTCCTTGATCATTCCGATCACGGTGCGCAACAACATGCGGCTGTCGCAATCCCGATATCGCGGATCCTTGGCCGGGAAATGCCGCCCGAGGTCGCCGAGCGCGGCGGCGCCCAGACAGGCGCTCGTCACCGCGTGGGTCAGCACGTCCGCGTCGGAATGGCCGCCCAGCCCGCGCGGATACGGAATGGTCACGCCTCCCAAGACGAGCGGCCGCCCTTCGACCAAGCCGTGCGCATCGAATCCCTGCCCTATCCGCATATCGCCGTCATCCGTCCGTTTGTTGAGATTTCTGCCGCGCCAGATAGATCTCGGCCAGAACGAGATCCTCGGGCGTCGTGATCTTGATGTTGTCCTGGCTCCCGGCCACGAGCCGGGGCCGGCCGCCCAGACGCTCGATCGCGGCCGCCTCGTCGGTCACGAGCGCGCTTGCCGCCACGGCGTTCGCTAACGCCGCATGGAGCTGACCGAACCGGAAGACCTGAGGCGTCTGGGCGAGCCACAGGTCGCGGCGATCGACGGTCGCGACCACCTCGCCCTGCGCCCCCCCGCGCTTGACCGTATCGGCGACCGGACGGGCGAGGAGCGCGCCGTCGGGGGCGTCGAGGGCGACCTCGCGCAGGCGCCGCAGATCATCGGCGCGCACGCAGGGGCGGGCCGCATCGTGCACGAACACGAGGTCGTCGGCCGCCGCCTGGTCGGCCAGGGCCGCAAGCCCGTTCAATACCGTGAGGGCGCGCTCGGCGCCGCCTGTAAACGTCACAAGCGGCGTGGCAAGGGACAGCCGCAGCTGCGGCCAGTACGGGTCGCCGGGGGCGAGCCCGACTGCGATCGCGTGCGCCCCGAGATCGTCGAGGCGGCGCAGGGTCTGCACGAGCACCGGCGCGCCCGCAAGCGGAAGGTATTGCTTGGGTTGCGGCGACCCGAACCGCAGGCCGCGGCCGGCGGCCGGCACGAGGACGAAGACGCGGGGAGACACGACCGCCCTAGGATCCCAGACCGATCGACGACCGAATGATGGCGCGCGCGGCCTCGACGGTCACGCCCTGGGCGGCGGCGAGCTCCCGCGTGAGATAGCCATCGGCCATCTCCAAAAGCCGCGCCTCCTCGAACGATAGCCCGGCCCCGGCCTTCAGGCGCATGAGATCGCGCACCGCCGAGCCCACCTGAAGGACGCCCCCGGACTGGATGCGCCGCTCGAGATCCTTGTAGTGCTCGGCCCAGTGCCCGGTCGGCCGGGCGCTGCTCTTGTCGGCCAGGACCTCCAGCAGGCCCTTTACGTCCTTGCCGCGCAAAAGCGGGCGCAGCCCATTGCTCGCGGCCTTGGTCTTGGGCACCTTGATCGTTACGCGGTTCTCGGGGATGCGTATGACGTAGCAGATCTCGTGCTCGGCCCCGAAGATCACCTCCTCCATGGCCTCTATGACCCCCACGCCGGCCGTGGGGTAAAAGACATCCTGTCCGATCTTGAACTCGCGCTTTTTCATGCCGATGCCATGCCAATGGCCGCAATCGCCGTTGCGGAGGACGCGACGACCGGGCACCAGGGCATCGCGCAGGGGGCCGCTTTCTGGACCATAACAACCTCCGGGGGCCGCCGGCCGCCGATTCCCGGCGGCCCGTCGCCGGCGCCGTTGCGGTCATTATGCCCTGAAGCCCCACAGACCGACAACGCGGCGGCGGACAGGCCATCTTCGGCGCATCCGGGGACACGGCGCGGCGGCGGCCGGCCGCCCTCCTCATGGCACCGCCCTTTGGATTACAATGCCGCCCCTATGGCGACATCCACCCCCGAGCCCGACACGTCCTATTCCCCCCTGAACCCGCCGACACCGAGCGGCCACGAACATTGGGTGGGGCTGCACGCGTCCGCCCGCGGGCTGGCGCTCGCCCGCGCCGCCGAGGGCGGACGCCTGCTCGTGGTCATCACGCAAGACGTGCGTTCGCGCGAACGCCTCGAAGACGAACTGGCCTTCTATCGCGACCCGGGTGGTCCGCCGATCCTCACCTTCCCTGACTGGGAATGCCTGCCGTATGACCGCTTTTCACCCCACCCGGACATCGTCTCCGAGCGCCTGGCCACGCTTGCCGCCCTGCCGCACCTCGCGGGGGGTCTCGTGCTCACGGCGGCGGCCACCCTCATGCACTATCTGCCGCCGCCCTCGCACCTGCTCGGCCACAGCTTCCTGCTGCGGGTGGGCGATAGGCTCGATATCGACCGGTTCCGCGAACGCCTCGTGCAGGCCGCCTACACCGCCGTGGGCCAGGTCATGGAGGCGGGCGAGTTCGCCATCCGCGGCGGACTTATCGATCTTTTCCCCATGGGGGCCGACACCGCCTACCGCATAGACCTCTTCGACGACACCGTGGAATCGATCCGCACCTTCGATCCCGAGACCCAGCGCTCGCAGGCCACCTTGCCGGAAATCCGCGTATTGCCGGCCCGCGAACACCCGCTCACGGCCGATGCCATCCAGACCTTCCGATCCAACTACCGGGCCGCGTTCGCAGGCGACCCGCGTACAAGCCTCATATACCGAGAGGTGAGCGAAGGCCGCAGCCCGGCGGGAATCGAATACTATCTGCCGCTGTTTTTCCCCGGGGTGGCGACCTTCGTCGATTACCTGCCGCCCCACGCGACGCTCGTGTTCATGGAGGGCGCGCGCGCGCAGACCGAGCAGTTCGAGAAGGAGACGGCGGAACGTTACGAGGCGTCGCGGGGGCACGTCGATCGCCCTATCCTTCCGCCCGACCGGCTGTTTCTGAAGGCCGCCGAACTCAAGGAGCGCCTGGGCGGGTTTTCCGAGATCTCGCTCGCCGCCGAGGGAACCGGCACGGTCCGGCGGTTCGCGACCCGCCAACCGCCGCTCCTGCCGCAGGAGAGCCATTCGCTCGAACCCTACGCCGCCCTGCTCGCGGCGCTCGATACCCGCGCGCGCCGGACCCTGATCGTCGCCGAGACCGCAGGCCGCCGCGAGGCCCTGCGCGAGGCGCTTACCGCGCACGGCCACCGTCCGCACAGCTTCGATTCGTGGCACGCCTTCGTCGCGGACCGCGAGCCTTTGGGCCTCATGTCCGCGCCCCTGGACCGCGGGCTTGAGCTGGACGAGCCGCCGCTTAGCGTCATCGTCGAATCGCAACTCTACGGCGAGCGCGCGCAGCAACGGCGGCGGCGGGTCAAGACCCGCGACCCGCAGGCGCTCCTCAAAGGGCTTGGCGAACTGCGTGCGGGCGACGCGGTGGTGCACGAGGACCATGGCGTGGGCCGCTATCTCGGGCTTACGAAGCTGGCGGTCTCCGATACCGAAAACGAGTTCCTGGCGCTCGAATACGCGGGCGGCGACAAGCTCTACGTGCCGGTGACCGATCTCCACCTCCTTGGCCGCTACACCGGCACCGATCCCGAGCACGCGCCTTTGCATAAGCTCGGCAACGAGGCCTGGGACAAGGCCAAGCGGCGCGCCGAGGAAAAGGCGCGTGACGCGGCCGCCGAACTCCTCGAGATCTACGCCCGCCGCGCGGCGCGCCCCGGACACGCCTTTGCGCCGCGCGGCCACGAATACACGCGATTCGCCGACGCCTTCCCGTTCGAGGAGACCCCCGACCAGACGCGCGTCATAGCCGAGGTCTTAAGCGACATGGAAGGCCCGCGGCCCATGGACCGCCTGGTATGCGGGGACGTGGGGTTCGGCAAGACCGAGGTGGCGATGCGCGCCGCCTTCCTCGCGGTCCAGGACCACAAGCAGGTCGCGGTCCTCGTGCCCACCACGCTGCTTGCCCAGCAACACTACCAGAACTTCCGCGACCGCTTCGCGGACCTCCCCGTGGAGATCGAGCTCCTATCGCGGTTTCGCACGCACCAGGAAATCGACCGGGCGCTGCACCGCCTGGCAAGCGGCGGCGTCGATATCGTCATAGGGACCCACAGACTCCTGCAAGACGACGTGCGCTTCCAGGCCCTCGGACTTGTCATCGTCGACGAGGAGCACCGCTTCGGGGTCCGGCAGAAGGAGCGCATGAAGGCGCTGCGCGCGCATGTCGACATCCTGACGCTGACCGCGACCCCCTTGCCGCGCACGTTGAACATGGCGCTGGCCGGCATACGCGACGTCTCCCTGATCGGCACGCCGCCCCAGGACCGGCTGTCGATCAAGACCTTCGTGACCCCTTGGGACTCGGCGTTGATCCGCGAGGCCTGTCTGCGCGAGGTACGCCGCGGCGGACAGGTGTATTTCCTCCACAACGACGTACGCTCGATGGCGCGGCGCGAGCACGAACTGAGGGCCCTGCTGCCGGAGGTCGACATCCGGGTCGCCCATGGACAGATGCCGGAACGCGAACTCGAGCGCGTGATGCTCGACTTCTACCACCAGCGCTTCCATGTCCTGCTCTGCAGCACCATCATAGAGACCGGCATCGACGTCCCGACCGCCAATACCATCATCATCGAGCGGGCCGACCGTTTTGGGCTCGCCCAGCTCCACCAGCTGCGCGGACGCGTCGGTCGTTCGCACCATCGCGCCTATGCCTATCTCTTGACCCCCGATCCCGGGGCGCTCACCGCCGATGCGCGCAAGCGCCTCGACGCGATCGCCTCGCTTGAGGACCTCGGAGTGGGCTTCGCGCTGGCCTCCCACGACCTCGAGATCCGCGGGGCCGGGGAGCTCCTGGGCGAATCGCAAAGCGGCCAGATCAACGAGGTCGGCTTCGGCCTCTACAGCGAGCTCCTGGAGCGCGCGGTCGCCACCTTGAAGACCGGCGGCGGGGCGGCGGGGGACTCCGCGCTCTTTACCCGCCCGACCGACATCGAGCTGCATGTGCCGGCCCTGCTCCCCGAGAACTACTGCCCGGACCCGCATCTGCGCCTCGTGTTCTATAAGCGCATCGCCAACGCCGCCTCCGATGCCGAACTCGACGATCTGGCGGGCGAACTCGCCGATCGCTTCGGGACGCCGCCTAAGACCGCCACGCGGCTCTTTCGGCTCGCGCGCCTAAGACGTCTCGCCCGGCCGCTCGGCATCGCGCGCATCGACGCGGGGCCCAAGGGCGCGCGCCTCCAATTCACGCCCCATCCGGCGCTCGATCCGGGCCACCTCATCGCGCTCATGCAATCCGCGCCCCGGCAATACCGCCTGGACGGCCCCCACGGCCTGCGCGTCCAGGCCGAGTGGACCGACCCGGACGCCCGGATCGAGGGGGTCATGGCGCTCATCAAACGCCTACGGTCGGGAGTACCCGAAGCAGATGCGCCGCCGGCGGCGCCCGCCCCGGCCCGCCGTCTCCTCTAACCGCGTCCCAGCCCCCGCGGGCCCGGGGCGGGCCCGCTATCCGTCCGCTCCGGCAAACCCTTCCGGGAACAAGACGCTCTCGAAACCGAAGAACCTGAGGTCGCGGATGCGCGAGGGATAGAGGACGCCGTCGAGGTGATCGCACTCATGCTGCACGACCCGGGCATGAAAGCCCTCGACCTCGCGGTCGATCGCCGCGCCTTCGATGTCGAGACCCCGGTAACGCACCCGCCGGTAGCGAGGAACGAGCCCGCGCATCCCGGGAACGCTGAGGCACCCCTCCCACCCCTCCTCCTGCTCGTCGCTTAAAGGCTCGACGAGCGGGTTTACGAGGATGGTCTCGGGGATCTCCGGGGTCCCGGGGTACCGGGGGTTGGCGCCGACACCGAATACGACGACCCGCAAGGGCACACCGATCTGCGGCGCGGCCAATCCCGCGCCGTTGAGCGCGGCCATCGTATCCTTCATGTCGCGCACGAGATCCGCCAGGGCGGCGGGCGAGACATCGGTCACCTCCTGCGCGCGCGCCCAGAGCAACGGATCGCCCATTCGTCGGACAGACCTTACCGCCATGACTTTACCCCCTGCCCATTCCGCCCCATACTAGCGGCATTGTACCAAAGGAGCGTTTCGTGCGTCGCATTGCCCTCATCGCCATCGCCGCCTTGGGCCTTACCGCGCAGGCCTGGGCCGCACCCCCGCACCTCTACGAGATCGACGTGCTCGTGTTCGCGAACCACCTGCATAGACTGGACGGGAATGAGGACTGGAGCCAGGAAAAGATCACACCCGTAACGGGCTACAAGAAGGCGCTCTCCCCCAGCCACGGCCTGCCCGGAGGTTCGCCGCTCGCCGTCGCGCAATCGATACTCGCCCGCCACCCTCATTACACGATCCTCGCGGCCCGCAGCTGGGTCCAGGACGCGGTCGCGTTGCACGAAACCAAGCCAGTCCGCATCGCGAGCCGCCGCTTCGGACGGTTGAAAGGCGTCATACGCGTCTTTCAATGGCGACTCATGCACGTCGCGCTGGACCTGCATTACACGCCGCCGGGTTCGTCGGTCTCCTCGAACCCGGCACTGGTCTATCAACTCATCCAATCGCGCCCAGTGGCCCTCGACAGAATCAACTACTTCGATCACCCCAAGTTCGGGGTCCTCGTGGAGGTCATGCCCTACAACGGACCCCTGGGCACGCCTCGCTAGGCGCTCTCGGAGGTCCGACCGGGCGGTGCGGGGCGCAAGCGGCTTGACGCCCCGATCAGGGGGCGTGCAGCCGCGGGATCGCGTGCTCCAGAAGCGTGCGCGCCTGGGCCATCCCGCTCTCGAGGCAGCGCTCTATGGCGCGCAGATCGAGCGCGCCGTCGGCCTTGCCGGCGGCGTAATTGGCCACGACCGCGAGCGAGGCATAGCAAAGATCGAGTTCGCGGGCCAGGGCCGCCTCCGGCATACCGGTCATGCCCACGATATCGGCCCCGTCTTGCTCGAGCCTGCGGATCTCGGCCGCCGTCTCGAAGCGCGGGCCCTGGGTCGCCGCGTAAGTGCCCCCGGGCGCGAGTGCGAGTCCCGCGCTCGCGGCGCCGTCGCGCAAGGCCTCGCGCAAGGTCTCGCAATAGGGGTAGGTGAAATCGACGTGCGTGACCGGCTCCGGGTGGCTCCCGAAGAAGGTGTGCGCCCGCCCGTAGGTGTAATCGATGATCTGGTCGGGCAGCACGAGGGTCCCGGGCGCCAGTGCGGTGTTGATCGCACCCACGGCGTTCACCGCGATCACGTGGCTCACGCCGCATTCCTTCAGGGCCCACATGTTCGCCTGATAATTCACGCTATGAGGCGGTATCGTGTGCCCATGCCCGTGGCGCGGCAGGAAGATCACCTCGTGCCCCCCCACCAGGCCGTAGACCATGGGCGCCGACGGTTCGCCGTACGGGGTCCGCATCACCCGGCGCTCGCGGACCGTGAGGTTGCGCAAGTGGGTCAGCCCGCTGCCGCCGATGATCGCAAGGGTCATGGAGTCTCCCACCGCTAAACCCCCATCGGGTTTGTCGCGGGGGGAATTGCGTTAAAATTCCTAAGGCGCCCGTATCCCCCCCGTGGCCTGGTGACGTGACCGAGTAACGGGGGATTGCCGACGCAGGCCGATGGCCTGGAGACGGCTACACAGGATGCGGGCCTTCCGGCACGATTCAGTAACCGGTGCAGCCCGACCGGGAAATGC
>DAIDMD010000093.1 GCA_027449165.1 Acidiferrobacter sp.
CACCGAGGCGGCCATGATGGCGCCATGCTCGGTAAAGGCGTTGGGCAGTGCCGGGGAAAACTTCAGGCGCTGGAGGTGGTCGCAATTTGCGACCACCTGGGCCTTTTCTTCGGCCGTGAGCGGAAACAGGAAATCCTCCGGGAAGCGCTCCGGATTGCGTTTTACCTGCTCGTTCAACCGCTTGGTGGTGACCCCGTAGAGATCGGCCAGATCGGCATCGAGCAGGACCTTGTGCCCTCGAATGAGGAGGATGCCCCGGGCAATCCGCTCCTCGGGGACAATAAGCGCGGGCCGCTGGGTTTTCTTAGCCGCCATACCCCGGCTCCTTGAGGTTGGCGGCGATGGCGGCATCCAGTCTCGCGGCCTCCTGCTGTTGTTTCGGAAGCTGGGCGGCAAGGCGCCTCACCTTGTTCTCGGACGGTTCACCGGCACCCTCGGCGGTTTCAGGACCGACGTAGCAGTCGGCCGCGAGGATATGGCTGTGCTTGCGGACCTCGGCGCTATGGGCAAACTGGGTCCTGAAATACGCACGCGCCGCATATAAATGCACGCCTGCATTTCGTGTCCCTATTCGTGAATTTCCGGCGTTCATTGCCCCCCTCGCGCATACCCGACACCGCGCCCCCGGTCGCCCTCGCGGTCCAGAAACCCTTGTTCTGCAAGGCGGCCAAACGGTCGGTAGGCCTGAGGACCACTGGCCCGCCACAAGGCCTCTGCCTCTTTGCGGGTGATCCGCCCGTGCTTTTCCGCGTATTGCAACACCATTTTGTTCCTGTTGCGGTGGCTCAAAACCGCGTTGGCGGACGTGGGCAGCCTTGCTGCCCGGTCCGCGGGGAGCGGCGTCGATACCCGCGCCATGACGCGGGCGGGCACCGGTGATACGGCCATCGTCTTCGACACCGATTAGCAGCAATCCAGGCTCGGTGCCGGTGCGATTGGCAAGACAAGCCACACACTCGGCCAATTCGCAGTCGTTGACCGGGGTTCGCCCCTCGCGCTTGAATTCGACAGCCAGTGTTTCGCCGCGGGCGATGAGGTGTCGGAGTTCTTCGGGTGTCATCCGGCGCCGCCCCAAAAGCCTAGGTCGCGCAGATTGGCGGCAATGGCGGCATCCAGTCTCGCGACCTCCTGCTGTTGCTTCCGAAGCTGGGCAGTGAGGCGCCTCATCTTCTCCTCGAAGGGTTCGCCGTCGTCCTCCTGGGCCTCGGCACCGACATAGCGCCCGGGGGTGAGGACATGGCCATGCTTGCGGATGGCGTCGAGCGTGGCGGCCTTGCAGAATCCGGGGATGTCTTCGTAGGGGCCGGCCGCGGGATCCCCGCGCCAAGCATGATAGGTGCCGGCGATCCGGGCGATGTCGTCCTCAGTGAGTTCCCGGTGGACGCGGTCGATCATCGTGCCGAGCTTGCGGGCATCGAGGAACAAAGTCTCGCCCCGCCGGTCGCGGAACCGCCCGTTCTTCTTGTTCCGGGCCAGAAACCACAGGCAGACCGGGATCTGGGTGGAGTAGAAGAGCTGGCCGGGCAGGGCCACCATGCAGTCGACGAGATCGGCCTCGATCAGGTTTTTGCGGATCTCGCCCTCGCCCGACTGGTTCGACGACATAGAGCCGTTGGCGAGCACGAAGCCGGCGATGCCGGTGGGTGCCAAATGAAAGAGGAAGTGCTGGACCCAGGCGAAGTTGGCATTACCGGCCGGCGGCACGCCATAGACCCAGCGCTGGTCGTTTTTGAGAAGGTCCCCGCGCCAGTCGCTGTCGTTGAAGGGGGGGTTGGCGAGCACGTAGTCGGCCTTGAGATCCGGATGCTGGTCGTTGTGGAAGGTGTCGCCATGGGCGATCTGGGCCTCGATCCCGCGGATGGCGAGATTCATCTTGGCCAATCGCCAGGTGGTGTAGTTGGACTCCTGGCCGTAGATGGAGATATCCCCGATCCGGCCGCTGTGGGCCTCGATGAACTTCTCGCTTTGGACGAACATCCCGCCCGAGCCGCAGCAGGGGTCATAGACCCGGCCCTTGTAGGGGGCGAGCATCTCGACCAGGATGCGCACCACATGGCGGGGGGTATAGAACTGGCCGCTTTGCTTGCCCTCGGCGCTCGCAAACCGGGACAGGAAGTACTCATAGACCCGTCCCAGGGTGTCCTGGGCGCGCTCGGCCGGGGCACCCAGCGCGATGTCGCTCACCAGGTTGATGAGCTGCCCCAGGCGTTGCTTGTCGAGACCGGGCCGGGCGTAGTCCTTGGGGAGCACCCCCTTCAGGGACACGTTGTCGCGCTCGATGGCGGCCATCGCGTCATCGATAAGGGTCCCGATGGTCGGCTGCGGGGCCTGGGCCTTGAGGTGGGGCCAGCGGGCCTCCTTGGGCACCCAGAAGATGCTGACGGCGCGGTACTCGTCCGGATCCTCGGGATCGGCACCCTCGGCCGTCTGGGCCTCGAGTGCGGCGTGATGGGCCTCGAAGGCATCCGAGATGTATTTGAGGAAGATGAGGCCTAAGACGACGTGCTTGTACTCGGCCGCGTCCATGTTGTTGCGTAAGGCATCGGCCGCGGCCCAGAGCTGGGCCTCGAAACCGGTGGGGGTGTTACGCGATACGGTCGTTTCGTTCCGGTCCTTGCGTTTCCGAGCCATGTCTCCCCGTACAGCGCCTTATGGAAGCGCTCAGTATTCTTTAGAGATTGACTATATCCCATTTTTTCGCGGGTTGCCCTTGACCGGATCCGCCCCCAAAACGTCCACCCGCGGGCGGGGTGTCTCGCTCCAGCGTCCGCACGGCGTGTCCGACAATAGACACTTGCCCCCGTCATTTGCAGGACCGCCCCAGGCGAGCGCGACGGGCCTCTTAGCGCAAGGTCGCGGAAGATCGGCCCCCGATGCCGCCAGACCGGATCCCGTCGCCATCCGCCGACGGCCGCATCCCGACCCGGCGGCGGGCAAAACATCATGGCCGGATTGACGCCGGGCAACATGCCGCATTTCGTGCGTGTCGCCTGGCGGACAAGGGGTAAGGCGCAGGCCGGCGCCCGATGATCGCCGAGGTTGCCCGGCGGGCGACATTCGCATCGCGCACGCCGCAATAACCCTTTCCTGGCCGGATGCAGGCGGCCGGGCGCGCCCGGAGCGTCGGACCGCCATGTGATCCCTTTCCCCGGCCGGGGTCGATCCCGCTGCCGTCATGGGCCGGCCATATTCCTACCACACAACTATCACAAACGGCCGCTAGCCTAGCGCTGCGCCGTATCCCATACGGCGACACAACATACAGAGGAATCCTCAAGGGGGGGTTATGCGTGCGGCGTGCGTGCGGTTCAATCGACTGGCACTTGCGGTCGCGGGGGCTTGCCTTGTCGGCAGCACATCTGCGTGGGCGGTCCAAGCGGGGGTCAACGTAGGGGAAGTGCAGGCCAACGCAACACACACCAAACTCCGGAAGAGACTCCAGAAAACCGACAAGAAGCTGACCCAGAAGAAGATCTTCGAATCAAGCGAATCCCAGCTTGTGATCAACAAGGACGAGATGAGCGGCGCCGGCCCGGTCGGCGGCGCCGCAGGCGCGCTTGCCATGTCTCCGGGCGTGCGCGTCGTGAGTTCGGGCAGCGTCGGCGCCAACCGTGCGGCGATCAGCGTGGACGGTCTTCAGCAGGGATGGGGCGGCCTCAATGGCGGCCTGACCGACAACGGGTCCCTCGGTGTCACGTTCGACGGTGTGCCGATGAATAATCCCGGTTCCGGTCTTTGGTCGACGGCGCAGATGCCCGAGTTGTCGATCCTCCAAGGCATCAACATTACCTACGGTCCCGGCAACCCCGCCTCGCGCTGGTACGACAGTCTGGGCGGCACCATCGGCTTTGTGCCGGTACAGCCCGGCACGCACGCCGGCGGCAACGTGGGCGTGTCGCTTGGCAGCTACGACACGGAAAATTCCCATTTCGTCATGAAGACCGGCCTCATGGACGGGTATTCCATGGTGCTGGCCGGCGCCCAGACCCGAGCCTCGAGCTTCCGCAACTCGCCGGACGGTTTTGCCAACCCGAACCATGACGAGGTCCTGTTCGGCAAGCTGATGAAGGCCTGGACCCATGGCGACGTGGGCGTCGGTGCCTATATGGCGCGATCGTCCTCTTACCGGCCGAGCTATATCCCCGTGGCGCCGGTGCCGGGCCTCACGGTCAACGGCTACCTCGACACGGGCGCCTCGGTACCGGGCCCGCTCTACAGCCAACAGACAAGCGGCTTCTACAGCGTGCCGCCGTATGCGATATGGCACAAACAGGCCAATAACGACGTCGACCTGCTATACATGCCGCTCGATATCGACCTGTCGCGCCGCACGACTTTGCATAACCTGCTTTGGTACCGGCACGGCCTGCGCCTGCACAACCACTTCAACGACTTCACCCAGGGCGCGGCCAACCTGTTCGAATACAACAACCCGTCCGATACCGTCTACGGCGACAAGCTGGACTGGACGGTGGCGCTGCCCGCGAACTTCGTGACGGTCGGCGGCTATGTGCTGCACAGCCGTTACAACAGCCGCAACGCCTTCTACAACCCGTACTATGACGCGATCAACAACCCGACGCCCACCACATACCAGAGCCCGGAGAAATACCGCAGCAGTTATTTCGATCAGCTCTTTGGCGCCGTCTTCCTGCAGGACAAAGTGACCCTCCTGCCGGATCTGTCGGTGACGCCGGGCGTGCGGTTCGTGCACATGGGGACGCAGTTCACCAACGCCGGCCTGCAGGATTTTCCGCAGGCGAATCCCGCGAACAATCAAGACCAGCTGCCGAACGCCAGCACGAATTACAACAAGTTCGAGCCGTCGGTGTCGGGACGCTACGCCGTTTCCCGCCACATCGCGCTCTACGGCTCCTATGCCTGGGCCTTCGAGAACCCGCAAAATGGCGGAGGCGGCGGACCCTTCCAGCAGGAAAACGCCTCCGCGCTCGTGCCCGAGAAGGCGGTCAGTATCCGCGGCGGCGTCAAATTCCATGTCCGGCATGCGGGCCTGTTCCGGCACTTCGCCCTGGACATCGACCTCTACAAGCTGCATCTGCTGAACCAGCTGATCAGTGTCACCCTGAGCAATGGCAACGCCATCGAAGCCACCGGCGATACCCGCTTCGAGGGCGCCAACCTCTACGGCGAGGATGATCCGGTCAAGGGTCTGCATCTGTTCGCGAATCTCGGCCTGGAGAAGGCGACCTACGGCAACTACACGACCGGCGGCGTGAGCTACCAGGGCCTGGCTGCCGCCTATGTGCCGAAGGAGACGATGAGCGCCGGCGTGTTCTACCGCATCTATAAGGCCGGCCTCGTGTATATGCCGAAGCTGTGGGATGTGTTCACGGGTTCCCAGCATATCTTCAGCAACGAGGCCGGCACGCCGCTTGCGCAGACCATGCCGAGCTACAATCTCGTCAATGGTGCCTTCAGCGTGATCATCCCGACCGGGGCCACGGGGCCCGGCGGCGAGCAGACCGTGAAGATCACATTCTCGGTGCTCAACTTGCTCAACAAGCAATACAACGAGTACGAGTATGTGACCTCCGGCGGTTACTTCGGCGGTGCCAGTGCCGGAGCGACCTTGGCCTACCCGGGCGCACCGCGCACCTACTACATCTCGGCGGACCTGCGCTTTTGAGCGACGCAAGCGCTCTCCCATGGAGTGTTGCGGTGGCCTCCCCATCAGTCATGGTAGGCCGGGGCCTCAAGGGTCCGGCCGGCCTACCATGGGCTGGCCACCTTGCAGACCCGCTCGCAGGCCTGGAAGATTGCGTCGGAGCGCCTACCCAAGCGCAACCGTGCAGGTGCCGGGGGCCGTCCAGAACTGCGCCCTGCGGCTGACAATGCCGCCGGCGCCACCAGGAACAATGGCAGTCGCCGGGGCGCCCGGATCTAGGTGCCCTGGAGTCAGGAGCGCCGGGGTTTTCCCGTCCGGCGGCTGCCAGCACATCGCCGCGCCCCCTTAGAGCAAGACAGGCCATCCCTGAAGCAAAATGCGGCCGCGACCCCATGGCGGCGTCCGCTCATAAAACCGCCGACTCCGCAGAGCGGTGGTCATCATTTTTTGATCTATGGCGCGAGCGCAACACCCAAGGCGAGGGCCGCCCCCCAAGGAACCGGTCATCGAGCGTCGCGAGCGGCAGATTCCGCCGCAAAGCCAACTCCGAATACGCGGCATCGTAAATCGCCAGACGGTGTTTCTCGGCAAGGTTCAAGGTGGCGAACCACGCCGCGGCATCCGTCTGATGGCCTATGGGGTCTCCGGCAGCAGGCGCAGATCTGGCACCAGTTCGCGCAATTCCAGCCTCGTGATACGACCGTGCCGCACGGCGGCCAGCAGTGCGTTGCAAACTTCTAACGCCCAATGAGCAGGAACGCAAATGCCCTCCCCCCAGCAGCCGCTCCCGCACCCGGTTGGCGGATTCGCTATGCTCGTCCCGGAGGTACCAAGCCAGGATCATGGAGGCGTCCGCAACGAAAGCCATCAATATCTGCGTCCCGCGTCGATCAGTTCGCGCAACGAAACACCCCCCAAGTCATGGCTGGCCTGGAATGCCTTCATGCGCACTACAGCAGCTCGCCTTTCCTCCAGGCCTTGACCTATCGGCGGCCGCAACTCGGCCACCGCCTGCCCGTGCTTAGTGATGGCGAAACACTCCCCTTTGCGCACCCGCTCCAAGATCTCGGACAAATGCGTCTTCGCCTCATAGGCCCCAATCTCGGACATATCGACACCCCATATTTAAACCAGTCTAGAACTAGACCGGTCATGCGCGGTCGGCGGTGTCAATATCGACTTGGCATACGCGCACCGCACATGTGCCCTTTGGTTTTAGACCACCCATCCGCACCAAAAGTTGGACAAGGCTACAGCTTGACGCAGGTCCCGCGGCCTCTTAGGATAGCATCAGGATGCGACGGAGAGAGGCATCATGATGCGAACGACACTGACCATCGATGAACAAGTGGGGGCCGCCCTTCAGGAGACTGCGCGAAGGATGGGGAAACCCTATAAGGCCGTGGTCAATGAGGCCTTGCGCTTGGGACTTCATGCCATGGCGCACCCTTCCGCACGGCCCTACCATTTGGCCCCATCCGCACTGGGGGGTGTCCGGACGGGACTCAATCTCGATAAGGCGCTCGCGATTGCAGATGTACTGGAGGATGACGCCATTGCCCAAAAGCTTATGTTGCGCAAATGATCCTGGTCGACGCCAACCTGCTGCTCTACGCGGTCAATAGCGATCTCCCGCAACATGTGAAGGCCCGGAGGTGGTGGGAAGAGGCGTTGCGTGGGGACCAGAGCATCGGTTTGCCTTGGGTTGTGATATTGGCCTTCTTGCGCATAACGACTAACGCCCGGGTATTCGAGCGACCGCTTCCGGTCGAACGGGCGTGCGCCTATATCGAAGAATGGTTATCGCTTCCGACAGTGCGCGCCGTGGTCCCTGGACACGGCCACTGGGCGATTTTGCATAGTTTGCTAGTTCAGTGCGGGACGGGCGGGAATTTGACAACCGATGCCCACATCGCCGCACTTGCGCTCGAACATGGCTATACGGTCTACTCCTCCGATCACGACTTTGGACGCTTTGGCGGAGTACGCCATATCGATCCCCTGCTCTAAAACCCCCCAAAGCTGTTGCGAGACAAACCCTAACCCATGGACAAAATCTCCGACTCACTAGTATCGTGACACATTAATTACGAAACATAATGGCGCCTCATCTTACGATCGGCGTCCCGGCGGGTAAAGGTCCACTCGATGCCGCATCGAGCGGCATTGCGCCGTTTCTGCCAAGCGGTCACCTCGGTGGCCAGGGCCGCCTTCTCAACGCCACGGCGGGCCAGGCACTGGTGTGAGAGGATACCGATTTCGATCTCGGCCATATTGAGCCAGCTCGCATGCTTCGGGGTGTAGTGGAACTCAACGCGGGAAAGTAGACGTTTAGCGGCCGCCACCCCGAGCACCTCCTCGAAGCTCTCGCGAAAATGGGTGTTGAGGTTGTCGAGAACCAAGTGGACCTTCCGGGCCTTGCCGTAGCCGCTGTCGAGCAGTCGCAGGACGAAGCCGACGAAATCGGCTTTGGTTGGTGCGCCGCTCGGTGACTTGCGCCAGCCGCTTGCCGCCGCGCGGCTCGACGGCCACAAAGATATTACAGGTCCCCAGGCGCTCGTACTCATAACCTTCCCTCACCGGCACAGCCGGCCTCGCAGGCAACGGCGCGCGTCTGCCACAGCCGCTGGTGGCTTTTCTCGTCCTGACAGGTGACGACGGGCTCGCGCGGGTCGTAGGGGCGGTGAGCGCAAGGAGTTCGTACATGCGGGCGCGATACGCGGCCGTGATCTCGCCCATACACCACATCAGCTTGCGCCAGGGTCTGAGGAGGTTTTTTTGAATCCGCCGGTGGTTCCCCCGGCTGGTCGCCTTCATTCCGGGGCGGCGCCTTGCCGCTTCGGTGAGTCGCGTCACCATCCAGCGGCTCGCGCCTGGCGGCGGCGCCGAGCAGGCGAGCGCCGTCACCTGCGCATCGGCCGCGTACCGTTTGGGCTTGCCGGGGTGCGCCTCGTCGTGGAGGGCATATTCGACCCCACCCTTTACATAGGCCGCACGGGTGCGCCAGAGCGCCCCCCGACCCACCTTGAGCACCTCCATGATCTGCTGTTCGGGGACATTGTCACCGAGTGCCGCCAGGATACGGACTCGATCGACTTCCCGGGCCCGATGCCGGCCCTTGGAACGAAACTCATCCACGATCCGACGCTCCTGCTAGTTCAGCCTCAGTGCGGCCTGCCGCACGCCCGTTGCCTCCTAGTGGAATGGACATGCCTGAGACTAACGTTGCGTTATTTACGGGTCCTGATACTAGGCGCGCGCGGTTGGCGGCGTCAGTATCGACGAACTCGGCATACGCGCACCGCGCATGCGCCCTTTGGCCTTCAGACCACGCATCCGTACCAAAAGGTCGGGTGCCTGCGAAGCCGGGAAGCGTATCCCAAGGGAGGAGGCTTGCCGGAGATTGCAGTACCGATGTGAGGCGCCACCTCGACCCGACCATCCAACGAGGAGAGGTTGAGCGAGCGAATTGTAGGCCTTGAGTTCAACTTCATGGCCCCAGAGGACACACCGATCAAAGCTCGTGGCGCTCTGGCCCCGAGAGCAGCAAACCGGCATCGCGCGCATCACCGCCAACCGGCACACTCCTTCCAGCCACTCTTCGACGCTTTAAAACAAAAACGCTCATCTCTTGCGGAGTCCATGTTCCTAAGGGATTCAATCAATTCAACAACGTGGATGTTTTCCTGGATGTGCTGCAGGTAAACAAACCGCAACAAATAGTCTACCGCCTCCGGAATTTGTATCTGATCCTTTTCCCACCGGGCAACAGATTGATCCGTCACCCCCACCAACCGTGCCACTTCATCTTGTGTCAGGTCCATTTCCTTGCGCAAAAACCGCAGCTCCTTCCCGGACAAGACCTTCTTTGCAGTCACCAAAGCACGCCCAATCGCCTTGTGCAATTCGGGTACATGCTTAACGGCCACCGCCACCTCGTCGTCCACTTGCATTTCTTCATAGCCGCTTATCAGATAGACATCGTCAAGTCCGCACTCCGTGTAGTGGTACGGTTCTTTGTCGGCTTCTCCAATGTGCCGGAACGGTTTCATTTTTGGTCCTCCCACTCTACTGTCTTTACTACCAGACGCCCGTCTGACCGCAGAATAACTACGACCCCGAGATCTCGGCTTCGCCCCTTTATTGGCAGGACTATTTTGCATTTCCATTCACCCTCATTCGCCGGTTCAGGCTCACCCGCCAAACAGCCGCCTTGCAGCGCACGATCGACATCCTGTCGCACAACATCGCGCTCGGTCATGCGGTCCTTCGCGTGTCGCGTCAAGAATATATTGGCTGAAGTTTTGGCCCTCTCATGTATCCTTTGTTCAGCGAGCTTCTTCGTTAGCCTGAGCATCGTTACGTTCCGGGCCATTATCCTTATTCCTACCATGACCTATCATTATGATAGGCCACGCGGAGCAGTTGGGCAAGACTTTCGTCGGATATATTGAGCCTGGCGTCGCGCCAGGGAGACGGATGTCCACCCCCGCACTCCGCGGTCTCGACGCATCCCCTGGCCTCAATAAAGGGCCCGAAATGCGCAAAAGACTAGCATTAGCGGGCTCTTCAGTGAGGGTGGGGTTGCGGGTGCGGCGGCATCAGGCTGGGTGGGCCGGCCCGTCGTGGTGCCGAGTATAGAATTCCTTTTTTGATCCGGACCTGCCACACCCGACGCCCCGACGGTCCGGGTCTTGTCCGCAAACTCGCCATACCTGCCCCAGTTTGGATACTCAAGTGGGCGTACGGTGGGTAGACTCGGCTGAAAATGAATGAGGGGATATCTAAGTGCTTGGTTTAATGGTGGCTATGGGTGGACTCGAACCACCGACCTCAGCATTATGAGTGCCGCGCTCTAACCAGCTGAGCTACATAGCCCTGACCTGAAGGTGGGGGATTTTGGAGGCAGCCCCAGGCGATGTCAAGGGAAGCGGCGGCACGGGCGGGACCGGGGATCTGCCGCCGGCATCGCCGGTCTTGCCTCCTAGCGACTGACGTTGAACCGGAAATGCACCACGTCCCCGTCGTGCATGACGTAATCGCGGCCCTCCAGCCGGAGCTTGCCGGCCTCGCGCGCCCCGTGCTCGCCGCGCAGCCTGACGTAGTCCTCGAAAGCGATGACCTCGGCACGGATGAAACCCTGCTCGAAGTCGGTATGGATGACCCCGGCGGCCTGCGGCGCAAGGCTCCCCTGGCGTATGGTCCAGGCGCGCACCTCTTGGGGGCCGGCGGTAAAGAAGGTCTCGAGGCCAAGGAGCGCGAAGGCCGCGCGCACGAGGCGGTTTAGGCCCGGCTCGTCTAAACCGATCTCGGCTAGAAACGCCGGGCGTTCCTCGTCGGCGAGCGCCACGAGTTCGGCCTCGAAGGCGGCGCAGATGGCGAGCGCCTGCGCGCCCTCGTCCCGGGCGCGGGCGGCGACCCGTTCCCAGAGCGGGTTCCCGGTAAAGCCGCCTTCCTTCACGTTCCCGACATAGAGCACGGGCTTGGCGGTCAGAAGCGAGAAGCCCCGGATCATCAGGCGCTCGTCGTCTGTAAGCGGCAGGGTCCGGACCATGCCGCCGCCGTTCAAATGCTCGCGGATGCGCGCGAGCAGCTCGCGGCGCTTGGCGTCTTCCTTGGCGCCGGCACGGGCGGCCTTGCTCTCGCGCGCGAGCGCGCGGTCCACGCTCTCGAGATCGGCGAGCCCGAGCTCGGTGTGGATCACGTCGATATCGGCGAGCGGATCGACGCGCCCGGCCACGTGGACCACGTTCTCGTCCTCGAAGCAGCGCACGACCTCGATGATGGCGTCGGTTTCCCGGATGTGGGACAGGAACTTGTTACCGAGGCCCTCGCCCTGCGCGGCACCCGCCACCAGTCCCGCGATATCGACGAACTCCATGACCGCAGGCACGATGCGTTCCGGCTTGGCGATCTCGGCCAGCGCCTGCAGCCTGGGATCGGGGATCGCCACCACGCCCACGTTCGGCTCGATCGTGCAAAACGGGTAGTTCTCGGCGGGGATCGCGGCCGCCGTCAACGCATTGAAGAGCGTCGACTTGCCGACGTTGGGGAGCCCCACGATGCCGCACTTAAGCCCCATGGGCTGCCTCGCCGTTCGTTGTATGCAAAAGATTCATGGCCCGTTGCGTGTCGCCTTTGACAATGAGGGGCAGGACGTCGAGTCCGCGCCCCAATCCGGACTCTATCGCCTCGGCCTCGGCCCGCGACGGCCGCCCAAGCACATAGGGTATGAGATCGCGCCGCGGGGGCGGCCGGCCGATCCCGATCCGCAGCCGCCAGAACTCCGCGCCGATATGGGCGATGATATCGGTCAGCCCATTGTGGCCGCCGGCGCCCCCGCCCTTTTTGAGGCGCGCGGCCCCCGGGGCCAGATCGAGCTCGTCGTGCGCGACCAGGATCTGCGCCGGCGTCAGCCGATAGTACCGGCATAGGGCGCCCACCGTGGTCCCGCTCGCGTTCATGAAGGTCGCGGGCTTCACAAGCCACAGATCGACGCCATCCACGCGCGCGCGGCATGCCAGCGCCGAGAGCTTGGCCTCATGCCGCCACGAGGCCCCGGCGCCCTGGGCGACCCGGTCCACGAACCAAAACCCGGCATTATGCCGGGTGTCGTCATACTCCGGTCCGGGATTCCCGAGCCCCACGAGGGCCGCCAGGGGCTCTCCCAACTACTTCCCTTCCTTCTTCGGGGCCTCCGCCTCGGGGGCCGGGGCAGGGGCTGCGACCTCGGCGGCCGGGGCCGGCTCGGGCTCGGCCACCTCGCGCACGACCGTGATGGTCACGATCGCAAGATCGTTGCCATGGGCCAGGTCGGTCCGGGGCACGCCCTCGGGCAGGGTCAGGTTGCTCAAATGGATGGATTCGCCGACATGGAGGTTACCGACGTCGACCGTCAGGAACTCCGGCAACTGGCTCGGAAGACACGACACGTCCACCTCGGTCACGAGATGCGCGACAAGGCCCCCCTGGAGCTTCACGCCGGGGGCGCTCTCCTGGTTGATGAAGTGCAGCGGCACCGGCAGATGGAGGCGCTCGGTCGCGCTCACCCGCTGCAGGTCCACATGCGCGACCTTGGGCTTGTACGGGTGCATGTGCAGATCGCGCAGAATCGCCTGGTCGATGACCTTGCCGTCAAGCTTGATCGACAGGATCGACGTATAGAACGCCTCGTGGCGGGTATGATGCCAGAGGGCGTCGTGATCGAAGGACAGCATCACCGGTTCCTTGCCCGCCCCATACAGGATCCCCGGCACCTTGCCGGCGCGGCGCAGGCGGCGGCTCGCACCCGTACCCTTCTCGCTCCGCGTCTCGGCGTTCAACTCGAATTTTCCACTCATGACCACTTCCTCGATAAGGGGGCCTCGCGACCAAGGCCCGCCGACGTCCCGCGGCCGGACTGATTAGTCCATAAAGAGCGAGCTCACGGAGTCTTCGTCCGCGATACGCCTTATGGTCTCCGCGAGCAGCTCAGCTACGCTCAACTGCCGGATCTTCGCGCAAGAGCGGGCCTGCGCACCCAACGGTATGGTGTCCGTCACCACGAGTTCATCCAACACCGAGCCTTCGATGCGATCGACGGCCCGCCCCGACAGCACCGGATGCGTGCAATACGCCACGACCCGTACCGCGCCATGCGCCTTCAGGGCGCCAGCCGCCTCGCACAGGGTATTGGCGGTGTCCACGAGGTCGTCCACCAGGACGCAGGCGCGCCCATCCACCTCGCCTATAATATGCATGACCTTGGCCTCATTGGGCTTAGGCCTGCGCTTGTCGATGATGGCCAGGCCCGCGTCGAGGTGTTTGGCGAGCGCCCGGGCGCGCACCACGCCCCCCACGTCCGGCGACACGACCAGCAGATCCTCGTAGCTGTGGCGCCAGATGTCGCCCAAAAGCACCGGCCCGGCATAGACATTGTCGGTCGGGATGCTGAAAAATCCCTGGATCTGATCGGCATGGAGGTCCATGGTCAGGACCCGGTGGGCGCCCGCTCCGCTCACCATGTCCGCGACCAGCTTGGCGGCGATCGCGACGCGCGCGGTGCGCGGCCTGCGGTCCTGCCGGGCATACCCGTAATACGGGATGACCGCCGTGATCCGGCGCGCCGACGACCTCTTGACCGCGTCGATCAGGATCAAGAGCTCCATCAGATTGTCGTTGCTCGGCGCGCACGTGGGCTGGAGGATGAAGACATCCTTGCCGCGGACGTTCTCCATGATCTCCACCTGGATCTCGCCGTCGCTGAACCGCCCGACATGCGCCTTTCCGAGCGGGATACCCAGGTGCCGAACCACGGATTCGGCCAATGCCGGATTCGCATTGCCCGTGAAAACCGCCATGTTGTCTGCTGACACGGGTCCCTCGCGGATCTTCTGAAAACCGTTCCGTACCGATAAATAGTGGCTGGGGTGCCAGGATTCGAACCTGGGAATGCCGGAATCAAAATCCGGTGCCTTACCGCTTGGCGACACCCCAATGCGTGATCGAGCTTAAACGCGCGTGCACGGGATGGGTATTGCGCCCCTGCGTCACACAGGCGCGCCAGCGCACCGGACAGGCCGCTGCCACATCTTGCCCGTAATCCGGATCCGGCACCTCGATAAAGAGCGACGCGCCCGACCCGCTCATCCGCACGCGCCCGTGGGCCTCCAGCCAGCGCCAAGCCTCGTCGACCGCCCGGTAACGGGAGCGGACGACCGCCGCAAGGTCATTGCCTCCCTGCCCGGCACGGAAGTCGCGTATTGTGATGGGCCGCCGAAAGCCTGTCAAATCAAGCCCGGCAAAGACCGGACCGGTCAGGACCGCGGCATCGGGGACGACCACGACATACCACGGCTCGGGCAGGTCGATGGCGGTCAGCCGCTCGCCCACACCCTCCGCCCAGGCCGCCGTGCCGCGCACGAACACCGGCACGTCGGCGCCCAAGGCCAACCCCAGCGCGGCCAGGCGGTCCAGGGACCAATGCAGCCCCCACAAGGCGTTCAGGGCGAGCAGGGTGGTGGCGGCATCCGAACTCCCCCCGCCCAGCCCGCCGCCGATCGGCAGGCGCTTGGTCACCTGGATACGGACGCCCGCCGGGCTCCCCGAGGCCTCTTGCAGCACGCGTGCGGCCCGCACGGTCAGGTCCCGATCCTCATCGACCCCCGCGACGGCCTGGGTGCGCGCGATCACGCCGTCGCCGGTGACCGTAAACCGGAGGTCGTCCTGCCAGTCGATGAACTGAAAGACCGTCTGGAGGTCGTGATAGCCGTCGGGGCGGCGGCCCACCACGTGCAAGAAAAGATTGATCTTGGCCGGTGCCGGCCAGACCTCGGGCAACTCTTCGATCATGTCACGCGCCACCGGTCGATGCGGATGGTCACCACGACCCGGCCGAGCCCCGTGGCCGCGGCGTGGGTCAGGGTCAGGAAACGCGGCAGCCGGCCGCGCGCCGTATGGCGATAACTGCGGTAGCGGATCGACCAGCCGGCCTGCCGCAAAAACGCCAGAAGGCCCGCGCGATCGAGCCTACGCCGCGCAACGGGCCCCGGCGCGGGGATGCCCCGTATCCAGAACCGCAGACCCGCCACCGGCAGACGCCAGCCGGTGAGACGCCACAAGAGATGCGATGCGCTCGCGCCCCGGAAACGGCCCCGCTCGGTGCGCAGCCACACGCCGCGGGCATTTGCCCGCAGACGGAAGATGAGCCGCCCGAACGGCCCGTAGCCGGTCATCTGGTAGGCCGCGGGCCGCACGATCCAGCGCAATTGGAGCGTGCCCCCATGGCGGCCGGCGCGCACTCCGCTTTCCGCGGACACGGCAAAGCGCCGGATCGCGGCCATGCGGGCCTGATGCGCGAGCCAGACCCGGCGGGGGTGCAAGACCGCCGTCGGGCGCATTGTCGCGCACCCGGCCAGCAGGGCCGCAAGGACCGCGGGTACGAGCCAGCGCATCATAGGGCGCGGTGCTTGGCGAGCTGGGCCTTCAGGGCGGCGTTGTGCGGGGCCTTCATCAGGGCGCCGCGCCACAGGCGCAAGGCGCTCGCGTGCTGGCCCACATCCCACAACGCGGCCCCAAGGTGCGCGGCGATCGTCGGGTCGTGCGACAGGGCGAAGGCCTTGCGCAAATAGGTGATCGCGGTCTTCGGGTGCCCTTGGTGGTAATAGCCCCAGCCCACGCTATCCAGGATATCGGGATTCCCGGGGGCCAGCGCGAGCGCCCGGCGGACGAGGATCAGGCCGCGCTTTTCGTGCTGGTCGTGATCGATGTAGGTGTAGCCAAGCGCGTTCAGCGCGACCGCGCTGTGCGGATGCGCCGCCACCAGCCGCTCGAGATCCCGCTCGCTGGCCGCGACCGCGCCCAGCTTCTCCTCGTCTAAGGCCCGGGCGTAGAGCAGCAGGTCGGCCTGGGGGGTCGGGCCCATGGCGGCGTTCAACACCGCGAGCCCCCGGGCGTATTGACCCAGGGCCACCAGGACCTCGTTGCGGGCCAGCGCGAGCGCCGCAGCCTGGCCCTTGGTGCGGGCCGTCACCCGAGACAGGCGTTGCCACGCCAGATGCGGCGCCGACTCTTGAAGCAACATGAGCCCATCGCGCAGCATCGCGGCAAAGCGGTAAGGCTTGCCGACGTGCGCGTAATAATAGTGCGCGCGGGCGTAGCGCTTCTCGCTTTGCGCGATCTCGCCCAGATACAGCTCGGCATGCGCGTCGCCCGGCGCCAGCGCGAGGCTGCGCTTTAAGTAGGATTCGGCGAGGCCCAGCGCATTGGTGCGCAACGCGATGAGACCGGCGGCGTACAGCACCCGGGGGTCGTTCGGGGCGGCGCGCGCGATCACCCGAAACTGCGCGAGCGCCCGATGCCAATACTGCAGGGAGACGAGGCGGCGGGCGTAATCGAGGCGCAACCGGGTCGCGGCCGGGTTGCTCTTCAGAAACCGGGCCGAAAACGCCAAGGCCCGGCGCGGCGCCGCGGTCCACAGGATGCGCGCCTTCAGTACCGCCGCCCCCTCCCAATCGGGCTTCAGCGCCAGCGCCGCATCGACCGCCCGCAGGGCCGCCGCCTGATCGTTGTCCTGGCGCGCGAGCTCGGCCAACACGTATTCGCCGATCGGGTCCTTCGGGTAACGCCGGGTCAGGACGCGCATGACCGCCAGGGTCGGCGGGATGTGCCTGTGGCGCAGCAACAGGGTCGCGATATGCTCGAACGCGAACGCCCGCCCCGCCCCGCCCTGGCGGGTCGCCGCCTGAGCCAGGGCCTGCCCGAACTCCCGCTCGGCGTCGGCCACCCGGTTCAGGCCCAGATCGGCATCCGCCAGGGCCTCACGCGCATTCGCGCTGTGCGGATCCTTGGCGAGCCACAGCACGGCGAGCTTGCGGGCCTGGGCATAACGCCGGGCATACAAGGACAGAAGCGCCGACCGCCGGATCAGGCCCAGATCGCCGGTCTCCCGCGCCGCCTGCCCGAACGCCCGGGCGGCCTCTCCGAGATGCCCCTGTTGGCCGGCGATATCGCCGAGCAGGACGTGATAGAAAAGGAGCCCCCGAGGATGGGCGTTACGCGCGCGCGCGACCGCCGGCCGGGGCGCGGGGGCCGGGTGCGGGGCGATCGTCGCGCAGCCTGCCAAAACACCAAGCGCCAAGACCGGGACCGCGCCTCGCCACAGACCTTGCGTCATAACACTCCGACCCGCTGATAGAATGAGGACACATCGAAGCCTTGAGCGTCTATGCTTCTCCGAAAGCCCGCGGGAGGCCTTGTGCCATGAACCTGATTCTACTCCCCCTGATCGCCATTCCGGTGCTGGCCTTTGCCTACCGTTTCCTGGGCCGGCTCGCGGTCGCGATCGACGAGGGTGCGGGCCATTATAATACAGAGCCGGCGGCCGGGGCAGAGTCGGGGATCGTGGCCGGCCTGCGCGACTTCGGCATCCTCGGGACCCCGCTGCTCCTGGGCGGCACGGCCTTCGGTCTGGGCTTCGGTTGGGCCCCGGCCTTCCTGTGGATCCTCCTGTCGGGCACGACCGCGGGCGCCGTGAGCGCCATCGCCCAAAGCCGGCTCGAGACGCCGCCGGCCTGGCGCGTCGCCAATACCGTCGGCCGCCTGCTCGTGAGCGCCATCCTGGCGCTCGTGTGGGCGGGGCTTGCCGCGCGCGGCGCCCACGCGCTCCTCGCCTTCCTCGTCCTCTATCTCGCGGCCGACCGCCTGATCCCGATCTTGCGCACCCGGCGGGCCGATCTGGCCGGCGGCCTCATCCTGGTCGCGGCCATCGGGGTGCTGTTCGCGGCCATCGGTGTCTCCTGGCCGCTGGCGCTCGAGGGTCCGATGCGGATCGTCATCGGGCCCTACGATCGCCTGACGCCGGTCGCACCGGTGTTTTTCTTCGCGTTGCTGTTTGTCCTGCTGGCCCAGAAAAGACGCGCCGGACGGCTTGCCTCGCGCCCGGCCTACGGCGCGGTGGGGGCCCTGCTCCTCGGTGGCGTGGCAATCGGCGTCCTCGTGGCCGCCCTGATCAGCCACCCCCCGCTTGCCATCCCGCGGCTGCGCCACGGGCATCTGGCGATGGCGCTTCCGCTGCTCGCCTGCGCCCTGCCCTTCGGGGCCGCCCTCGCGCCCTTCGGCGACAACCCGCTCGGCCGCCGGCGGCTGTCTGCGACCTACCTCGTCCTGCTCTTGCAGGCGGCCTGCGCCATAGCCTTTCTCGTGGCCGGCGCGAGCCGTTTCGAGGACGCCGCCTCATGGGCCGGCTTTTTCGGGCGGGGCCCCGGCCTTCTCACGCTGCTTGCCGCCGGCGTCGAGGGGAATCGCCGGCTCATGGCGGCCATCGGCCTGGGTCCCTGGGTGAGCCAGGTGCTGCTGGCGAGCCTCCTGCTGCTCACCGCAGCCGCCCTCGAAAGCCAGCAGGAGGCCCTCGGCCGGGAACGCCGGCCCCTGGGCCGGCTGCCGCCGCTGATGGCGACCGCACTCCTCGGGGGGGTGTTATGGGCGACCCGCGGCCTCGGTCTGCACGACGAACTCTTCCTCGGGGGACTGCTCGGGATCGGGGCCGCCTTCGCCCTGATCCTCGCACGCCGCGCCTTTCCGGGGTTTATGGTATCCTTCGCCCTCGTATTGCTGGCATTAACCGACACCGCCGTGATCGTGATCGGGTGGACCGGCGCCGCCCACCACCCGATACGGGCCGCGGTGGCGGTCGCCGTCATGGCGCTTGAGGCCGTCGCGGCGGCCCGGCTTTGGGGATCTCCGTCTCGGTCCGAAGATCATGCACCTCGTAGCACTGGGCATCAACCATAAAACCGCACCCGTTTCGCTGCGCGAACGGGCGGCATTCGACCCGCAGACCCTGCCCGACGCGCTGCGCGCCGCGACCCAGGCGGGCGCGGGCGAGGCGACCATCCTATCGACCTGCAACCGCACCGAGGTCTATTGCGGGCTTCAGGGCGGCTCGGACGAATCGCTGATCGACTGGTTTTGCGACTACCACAAACTCGCCTCGCGTCTCGTGCGCCCCCACCTCTACGTCCACGCCGGCCGCACCGCGGTCACGCATGCCTTCCGGGTCGCCTCGGGCCTCGACTCCCTGGTCCTCGGCGAGCCGCAGATCCTGGGCCAGATGAAGAGCGCATTCGCCGCGGCCCACAAGGCCGGGACCACCGGGAAGCTCCTCAATCGGCTGTTCCAGCACACCTTCTCGGTCGCAAAGCAGGTGCGTACCGACACCGCCATAGGGGCCAACGCGGTCTCCGTCGCCTACGCCGCCGTAAGCCTCGCCCGCCAGATATTCGACAGCCTGGCCCAGCAGACGGTTCTTTTGATCGGCGCCGGGGAGATGATCGAGCTGGCCGCCCGGCACCTGAAGGAGCAGGGTATACGGCGCATGATCGTGGCAAACCGCACGGTCGAGCGCGCCAGCACCCTGGGCGGCATCTACGGGGCCGAGGCGATCTCGCTCCTCGAACTGCCCGATCACCTAAGCGGCGCGGATATCGTCATTTCCTGTACCGCGAGCCTCCTGCCGCTGCTCGGCAAGGGCGCGGTCGAAAGGGCGCTCAAGACGCGCAAGCACCGGCCCATGTTTCTCGTCGACCTCGCCGTGCCGCGCGACATAGAACCGGAGGTCGGCGAACTGTCCGACGTCTACCTGTACACCATAGACGACCTGAAGGGCGTCATCGAGGAAAACATGGAGTCCCGGCAGGCGGCCGCCCGCCAGGCCGAAACGATCATTGAAGGGGAGGTCATCGAGTTCATGCGCTGGGTACGGTCGCTCGACGCCGTGCCCACCGTGCGCGCGCTGCGCGCGGCCACCGAGGCGCTGCGCGACGCCGAGCTCGAACGCGCGCGCCGCGCCTTGGAGCGGGGCGAACCCGCCGATCAGGTGCTGCTGCGGTTTGCCCACGCCCTTACCAACAAATTCATGCACGGCCCGAGCGCGACCTTGCGCGACGCGAACGCCGACAGCGACCTCGATCTGGTCGGCGCGACGCGCGCCCTGTTCCGGCTCGACGCCAAGGACTCGTGATGCAGGCCTCGCTCGTCGGCAAGCTCGAGCGGCTGGCATCGCGGCTCGAGGAAACCACCGCGGAGCTTTCGGACCCGCTCGTGACCCAGGATCAAGAGCGCTTCCGCCGCTTGTCGCGCGAACACGCGGAACTCACCCCGCTGGTGGAGCGGTTCGCGGCCTGGCGCCGGACCGAGGAGCAGATCGCCGCCGCCCAATCCCTGCTGCAAGACGCCGACCCCAGCGTGCGCACCATGGCCGGCGAGGAGGTCGCGGCGCTTGCCGCGGCGCGCGCGGCCTGCGAGGCGGACTTAAAGCGCCTCATGCTGCCGCGCGATCCGAACGACGAGCGCAATATCTTCCTTGAGGTGCGCGCGGGCACCGGCGGCGACGAGGCGGCGCTGTTTGCCGGCGATCTCTATCGCATGTACGCGGGTTATGCCGCGCGGCGCGGATGGCAGATGGAAGTCATGCACGCGAGCGCCGGCGAACATGGGGGCTACAAGGAGATCATCGCCCGGCTCTCGGGTCCGGGCGTCTATTCGCGGCTCAAGTTCGAATCGGGCGGTCACCGGGTCCAGCGGGTGCCGGCCACCGAGACCCAAGGCCGCATTCACACGTCGGCGTGCACGGTCGCGGTGATGGCCGAGGTCCTGGAGCGGGAGATTACGATCAACCCGGCGGACCTGAAGGTCGACACCTTCCGCGCCTCGGGCGCCGGCGGCCAGCACGTCAACAAGACCGACTCGGCGATTCGGATCACGCATCTGCCGACCGGGATGGTCGTGGAGTGCCAGGACGAGCGGTCGCAACACAAAAACCGCTCGCGCGCGCTGTCGATCCTCGCCTCCCGGCTGAAGGAACAGGAACAGCGCGCCAAACAGGAGCAGGAGGCGGCGACGCGCCGCAAGCTCGTGGGCAGCGGCGACCGCTCCGAGCGCATCCGCACCTACAACTTTCCCCAGGGCCGGGTCACGGACCATCGCATCAATCTCACCCTCTACCGTCTCGAGCGCGTGCTCGAGGGCGACTTGGACGAGCTGATCGACGCCTTGATCGCCGAGGACCAGACCGAGCAACTCGCCGCGCTCGCCCTCGAATGACGACCCTGCGGGCCTTCCTGGCGGACGCCACCCGGGCCATCCCCGGACCGTCCGGGCGCCCGGCGCGCTGTCCGCCCCAGGAGGTCTGGGCGCTCGGCTGCCATGTCCTGGGACGATCGCTGGCGCAACTGCTGGCGGCCGATACGGCAGAACCGCTGCAGCGCGAAGATGAGGCCCGCTGGCGGGAACTCATCGCCCGGCGGCAAGGCGGCGAGCCCTTGGCCTATCTCGTCGGCCATGTGGAATTCTGGTCGCTGCCGCTCAAAGTGACGCCCGATGTCCTGGTGCCGCGGCCGGAGACCGAGGTCCTGGTGGAGCGTGCGCTCGCCGTGCCGGTCGCCGATGGCGCCTGCTGCGTCGACGCCGGGACCGGGTCGGGCGCCATAGCGCTCGCCCTCAAGAAGGAGCGGCCGCGCGCGCAGGTCGCGGCCTGCGACCGCAGTCCGGCGGCGCTCGCCATCGCGCGCGCCAATGCCGCCGCCCTGGGGCTCGACGTGGCCTTCTGGAGAGGGCATTGGCTCGATGCGATCGGGAACCGCTCCTGCGACCTCGTCGTGAGCAACCCCCCCTATGTCGAGAGCGCCGATCCCTGTCTGGCCGGAGACGGTCTGCGATTCGAGCCGCGCCTCGCCTTGGACGGCGGCGCAGACGGCCTGGCCGCCATCGCCGCCCTGATCCCCGGGGCCCGGCGCGTCCTGCGGCCGGGCGGCCGGCTGCTGGTCGAACACGGCGCCCTGCAGGGCGCCGAGGTCCGGTCGCTGTTCGAACGCTCCGGCCTCGCGGATGTCGCCGTCCATCCCGACTATGCGGGCCGCCCGCGGGTGACCGAAGGGGTCTGGCATGGATGACGCCGCGCTCCTGCGCCATAGCGCCCACATCTTTTTGCCGGAGATCGGCATCGAGGGCGTATTGCGCCTGACCCGCGCCCGGGTCCTGATCGTGGGGCTGGGCGGCCTGGGATCGGTCGTCGCCCTGTATCTCGCGCGCAGCGGCATAGGCGAGCTCGTGCTCGCCGACCCCGACGCGGTGGCGCTCTCGAACCTCCCGCGCCAGATCCTGTACGGCGACCGGCATGTAGGCCGGGCCAAGACCGAGGCGGCGCGCGAGACGCTCGCCGCCCTGGGGCCTGCCAAGATGCGGCTTGTCCCGGAACGTCTGCTCGGCGCGCGCCTGGCCGAGGAGGTGGCGCAGGTCGATCTCGTGTGCGACGCCTCCGACAACTTCACCACCCGCTTTGCGATCAATGCCGCGTGCGTGACGGCCGGGGTCCCGCTGGTATCGGCGGCCATGATCCGCATGGCCGGGCAGCTGCTGGTCGTGGATCCGAGGGAACCCGCGGCCGGCTGCTATCGCTGTCTCTACCCCGATGGCGCAGACGAGGCCGAGAGTTGCGCCGATCGGGGGGTGCTGGCCCCGGTGGCGGGGGCGCTCGCGACCTTGCAGGCCGCCGAGGCCATGAAGGTCATAGCCGGCGTCCCGACCCCGCTCGCCCGCGACCTCTGGGTCTTCGATGCCCGAGAGATGGAAAGCCGCCGGATCCGGCGGCGCCGGGACCCGGGGTGCCCGGTGTGCCGGCCCTCGCACCCGGCACCGCGATAGGTCAGGGCGTACGCGCCACGCCGTGAGCCGGCGGCCCCGCAAGGCCGAAACCGCAGGCCGGACTTAAGGGCCCCCCGTGCTGCCGAACAGCGCCGCGCTCAAGATCGCCCATTGGGCCTCCCATTCGGAAAGCGGCGAGACCCGGAAGCGGGTGCGCACCGCCTGCGCGATGCGCCCGTCGGCGGCCGCCATCAGGAGCTGCGCGCACACCGCGGGCGCGGGCAGGCCGGGCGAGAGCGCCGCCTCCCGCAAAATGAGCCGCAGGTGGGTCTCCATGCGCTCATAGAGCTGGGCTAAGCGCTCGCGCAGGCGCTCGTGTTCCCCGGCCAACACCGCCCCCTGGAGCAGATTCGCGAGCCCGTGGTTCTTGTCGGCGAAGGCGAGCCAGAGGCGCAGGACCTGGCCGATCTTGGCCGAGGCCGCGAGCGGTTCCGCGGCTATGCGGTTGATGCGCGTAAAGAGGCTTTCTTCGATGAACTCGAAGAGCGCCTCGAACATGCGCGCCTTGCTCGGAAAGTGCCGATAAAGGGCGGCCTCCGACACGCCGACCGCCGAGGCCAGCTGGGCGGTGGTGATGGGCGCCCCCGGGGCCTCCTCGAGGAGGCGCGCCAGGGTCTCCAGGATCTCCTGCCGGCGTTCGCCGCGGCGTGGCCGGGCCATGATCAGGCTTCGCGCGCCGCGTGTACGATCCGGCCCGTCGCGTCCCAGCGCACGCGAAACCGCCCCCAACAGGGCACCCGCCCCGCCACGCATCCCGCCCCTTCGACCAGGATCTCCTCGAAGGACACCGAACACAGGGCCTGATCCGGTCCCTGCTCCAACACCTCGACCTTCAGGCTGTCGTTGTCCGGCCAGCCGTTTTGCGAGCACAGCCCGGCCAGCACAGGCGTCGCGGCAAAATATCGGTCGATTGCCGACTTATCCATCGTCCCCCCTTTATCGTTTTGTCAGGCGTGGATCAAAGTGCCGACGCCCTGGTCCGTAAGGACCTCGAGCAACACGGCGTGCTCGACGCGCCCGTCCACGATGTGCGCCGAGCCCACCCCGGCGGCCACCGCGTCCAGGGCGCAGCGCACCTTGGGCAGCATGCCCCCGTGGATCACGCCATCGGCGACCAGCCGCTCGGCGGAGGCGGCGTCCACGCGCGCCATGAGCTGCCCGTCCGCCCCCAGCACGCCCGCGGTGTTGGTCAGCAGCAACAGCTTTTCGGCGCGCAGCGTCCCGGCGAGATAGCCAGCGACGAGGTCGGCATTGATATTATAGGTGGCCCCGTCGTCGCCGATGCCGATAGGGGCGATGACCGGAATGAAGTCGCCGCCATCGAGCAGGCTCACAAGCTCGGCGTCTATGCCCGTAACCTCGCCGACATGACCTATGTCGATGATCTCGCTCGGCAGACCCTCGCCGGACTCCGGGCGCAGGGCAAGCTTGCGCGCCCGGATCATGCCCCCGTCCTTGCCGGACAGGCCCACCGCCTTGCCCCCGTGCCGATTGATCAGATGCACGATCTCCTTGTTGACGAGCCCCCCGAGGACCATCTCGACGACGTCCATCGTCTCCTGGTCGGTGACCCGCATCCCCTGGATGAACTGGCTTTCCTTGCCGATGCGCGCCAGGAGCCGGCCGATCTGGGGGCCGCCGCCGTGGACCACGACCGGATTCATGCCGACGAGCTTCATCAAGACGATGTCGCGCGCGAAACCGTCTTTCAGGGCCGGATCCACCATGGCATTGCCCCCGTACTTGATGACGAAGGTCTTGCCCTGGAACTTGCGGATATAAGGAAGGGCCTCGATGAGGAGGCCGACGGACGAGGCAGACGGCACAGGATTCTCCCGCATAAGTGCGGCACAAGGTACCTGATTTCGGGCATCCTGTCAGCCGGGCGCAGCAACCCGCGGGGGCCGGCCCGAACGGACCCGCCCCACAAACAACGAGGGCCCCCAAAGGGGCCCTCAAGACGCATCGTGCGGCCTTTAGGAGACCGTGATCTTCTTCGGCTTCATCTCCTCGGCCTTGGGCAGGGTGAGCTCCAGCACCCCATCTTTGTAGTTAGCCGACACCTTCGCCTCATCGATATGGGACCCCAACCGAAGGCTGCGCGTAAGCTTGCCGTAGCTGCGCTCCTCGCGGATGATCCGGTCGCCGGCCTTTTCCTCGTGCTGACGCCGCACCTCGCCGGAGACCGTCAATACGCCCTCGGCGAGCGTAATGTCGATATCCTCGCGGCTCACGCCGGGCATATCCATGCGGATCACATACTCATCATCGCGCTCGGTCACATCCATGGCCGGCACGGCCCCGGCGAGCGCACCACCCTCGGCCCTGCGTCGCAATGGACGGAAAAACCCCTCCAGCAGGTTGTCCAGTTCATCGTTCACAAGGGTCCATCCCGAACTGGTCGGGCTCTGCATCAAGGCTGCCATGATAACCACCTCCTGATGATAACGATTTCCGGGGAATCACTTCCCCGCGGTGTCCCGTATTTGGGGGTCCGATGCGATGATTTCAAGGCCCCGCGCCGCGCTACCGGGCGCGAACCAGACATCAGCAATAGAGCCGCAGGCCTTGCGCCCGACCGCTCGAAAAGGCCGGTTTATAGCCATCCGGAAACCGTTGGTGGCACGATTCGGTGCCGATTGGACGGGGGGCGCCCCTTGAGAGGTATGCGGATAAGCCGGGTGGGCCCGCTCACGGGCTCGATCAACCGGCGTCCGACATGCGGGTGCGCCGGGATCGGGCGGGATCGGTCCGACGAGAGCCCCTTTGGCTGTTTGCGATCCCCCGCTACGGCTACCGGCAAGCCCCACGGGTCCGGATCGCGCTTTTGCTTGGCCCGTCGCGCGAGACCGGAGGCGAAACGGCCATCCCATAGACCCTGCCGAAGAGGCCTCGGCCGGGCACCGCACCACCCTCGTTTAACAGGGGCGGCGTCATCTTGGGCGGCCTTGGGCCTCTCTGCTATTATGATAGGCAAACAGATCGATTCTCTACTCACGTCTCGGGGTGTAGATACGAGTGGAAGGCAGACATTGGGCGGTTGAGTCTTTGCGTGGCACATTTTTTACCGCGGCCGGACTAAAACCCCTGCCAAAGGAGTGGTGGGCGACGTTCTCGGGTCTTGGTGCCGAAAATCTTGTTGTTTCCGAGGGCCCGACTGGACACGCCAGCGCACTCGGCGACGTCGACGAGGGCACTGCGGTATTGAATGTTACGGCAACACCAAACCGCATTGATTGGAATTATGTAATCAAATTAACGGCTGCGGACGGGACGCTGTCGCCTGCCTCAGAAGGCGATGGTCGGGTGAAGATTGCGTCGTTTGCCGACAACATCCTGCGGTGGCTTCCGGAAGCCCTTAAGTGCAGTCGAGTTGCATTGGGGGGCGCCTTTCGCTTCAAGGTTGCCACAAAGGAGGATGGCTACAAGGCCCTTCAAGACTACTTGCCGTTCGTCGATATCGATCCGGAGGGGAGCTCGGATTTCTTTTATCGCATAAACAGGCCCCGGACAATGGACTCCATTGGATTTCCGCTGGTCATCAACAGGTTGTCTGGTTGGACCGTAGCAAGGTTTTCATTACAGGCCACCGCATTAATTGGGGCCCTGCCATCGATCCCGTTTACATCATTATCGGCCCAATATTGTCGGGTTGAAGTGGATGTTGGACGGAGCCGCTACGCGGAGGAAAACCGGGTAATTCGAGCGGCAGGTCGTAAAATGTAGCCTCACCCCCTCGCGTGAACGAGGGGCCAATCCACGACGATTTGTGAGGCTACGTCGCCATGAAATCAGAACCGAA
>DAIDMD010000094.1 GCA_027449165.1 Acidiferrobacter sp.
AGTGACGGCAGTGAGCTGTCCCCCGACGGGCATGTGATGGAGATGCTGAGCGAGCACACCCTCGAGGGGTGGCTTGAAGGCTACGTCCTAACCGGGCGCCACGGGTTTCTCAGTACATACGAAGCCTTCGCGCATATCATCGATTCCATGGTCAACCAGCACGCCAAGTGGCTGGCCAAGTGCAAGACCGAGGTGCGCTGGCGCGCCTCGGTACCGTCCCTCAATATCCTCCTTAGCTCAACGGTGTGGCGCCAGGACCACAACGGCTTTACGCATCAGGACCCGGGTTTCCTGGATGTCATCACCAACAAGGAGGCGATCGTGACGCGCATCTACCTGCCGCCCGATGCCAACTGCCTCCTGCATGTCACGCGTAATTGCCTGGAGAGTACGGATTACGTCAACGTCATTGTCGCCGACAAGCAGCCCCACCTGCAGTTTCTCGACATCGAGGCCGCGGCCCGTCATTGCGCGAAGGGCATCGGCATCTGGCCATGGGCGTCGAACGATGCCGGCGCGGAGCCGGACGTGGTGATCGCGAGCGCGGGCGACATCGTCACCATCGAGGCGCTGGCCGCCACGGCGATTCTGCGTGCGGCGTTACCGGATCTGCGCATCCGCTTTGTCAACGTGGTGGATCTGTTTAAGCTGGAACCCGATACCGAGCATGAGCATGGCCTATCGGACCGGGATTTCGACAGCCTGTTTACGCGCGACAAGCCGGTCATATTCAATTTTCATGGCTATCCGCAGTTGATTCACAAGCTCACCTATCGGCGGGCCAATGAAGCCAACATCCACGTCCGGGGTTACAAGGAGAAGGGCAGCATCAATACGCCGATGCAGCTTGCGATCAATAATCAGGTCGATAGGTTCAATCTGGCCATCGACGTCATCGATCGCGTGCCGCGGCTGGTGAGCGCGGGCGCTCACCTCAAAGAGCATATGAAAGACCAGATCCTCGAGCATCTCCTCTATGCCATGGCGGAGGGTACGGACCGGCCCGATGTCGTGGGCTGGACGTGGCCCTTTTAGGCCGGAGGGCCGCCATCGGCCCGTGTTTCAGGGGCCGTCCAGCAGCCGGTGGCTGTGCCGGGCAATCATCAGGTCTTCGTGCGTGGGGATGACGCGCACCGTCACCGGACTGCCGGGCGCGGAGATGGTGTCCGCGTCGCGGATGTTGGCGTCAGTATCGAGGACGACGCCGAGATGACCCAGGCCCTGGGCGATGGCTTGGCGCACCGGTGCGGCATGCTCGCCGATGCCGCCGGTAAAGACCAGCGTATCGACGCCGTTCATGGCCGCTGCCAGGGCGCCGGCCGCCTTGCGCGCCTGATAGCAGAACATGTCGACGGCTTGGGCGGCATGGGGGTCCGTGGTGCGTTCATGCAGCAGGCGCTGCATGTCGGCGGTGCTTCCGGATACGCCGCGTAGACCCGAGCGGTGATTAACGAGATCCTCGAGAGTCCGGTGGTCGTAGGTATTTTCCGCAAGAAGGTAGAGCAGCACGCCAGGGTCGAGATCGCCGCTACGGGTGCCCATCATGAACCCGCCGGCGGGCGTCAACCCCATGGTCGTGTCGATGGGCCTCCCATCGGCCACCGCCACCATGCTCGCGCCGTTGCCCAGGTGGGCGATGATCGCCCGCCCGTGTCGCGCAGGAGGCGCCAGTACGCTCATGATGTACTCGTAGGAGAGCCCATGAAAGCCGTATTTGCGCACGCCTTCGTCCCAGAGACGGCGCGGTAGCGCCAGGCGCGCGGCGATCTCGGGGAGCGCGGCGTGGAAGGCGGTATCCATGCAGGCGACCTGTGGCAGCCGCGGGTAGCGGTGGCCGACGGCTTCGACGACGTCGATTTCGGTGGGCAGATGCAATGGCGCAAAGTGCACCGCGCGGCGCAGGTCGCGCAGAAACAGCGCATCGATGCGCGCGTGCCGGACGTGGCGCGGTCCTCCGGAGACCAGGCGGTGGCCGACGGCCCGCGGTACTCCGATCTGGTGCGTAGCCAGCAATTCGAACATCGCGCCGATGGCGGCGCGGTGATCCGGCATCGTGTCGATCGGCGTATGCGCCATCCGCGTGCCCAGCTGTAGCCAGGTGTGGCTTTCCGGGCCGCCGATATTCTCCACCGCCCCGCGGGCCAGCAAATCCTCCCGCGTATCGTCTACGGCATAGAGCGCGAACTTGAGGGACGAGGATCCGCTATTGATGCAGAGAATCGGTGCCAATGCAGACATGGATGGGACCCCCGTCGAGGCGTGCGTCGCAGCGCGCCTGTTTGCCGGCCGCTGCCGCGTCATGTTCCCAGTATAGGGCGTTAGGGTGCGGGAGGCATCTTAGGGATGAGTGGGCGCAGCGCGCGGCCTTGTCGCGATGCCGGAAACGAAAGGCCCGATGTAGACCTTGCGGCGTCGCTCGCCTGACGGCTGCACGACGGACGTCCCGCAAGATTGCGCCACTACGCGGTGGCGAGGTTCCGAATGCCAATCGCGCCGATCGCCGTTTATCGGGAAAGGGCGCTGCTCACCCACCCCCTTCGCTTTCGGGCCAGGAGAAAGGCCGGGGACTTCGCAGAAGCCGTCCACACTCCTCGGCCGGCAGGGGCCGGGAAAAGTAATAGCCTTGCAGGGCGTCGCAGCCCAGCGCGACGAGCCGCTGCGCCTGCGCCTTGGTCTCGGCGCCCTCGGCGACGACGCGTAGCGCGAAGGTGTGGGCCAACCGGATTATGGTATCCGTCACCGCCTCGTCCCGCGGGTCGGCGCCGAGGCGCTGGACGAAAGACTGATCGATCTTCAGCACGTCGAGCGGGAAATCCCGCAGATATCCGAGCGCACAGTAGCCCGTCCCGAAATCGTCGACGCTCGCGCGTACGCCACGGTGGCGCAGTTCCTGCAAAAGCTCGATCGTGTGCGCAAGGTCCTGCATGATGACGCCCTCGGTGATCTCGATCTCCAGAAGCCCCGGTTCCAGGCCCGCGACCGCGAGGGCGCGGTCCGCCATCCCGAGGAGATCGCCGTGGTTGAACAATCGCGCCGAGATATTGACCGCGACCGTGATGGCGGGCGCGCCCAGGCGCCGCCAGAGCGCCGCCTGGGCGCAACTGGCCGTCAAGACCCATTCCGTGATCGGAACAATGAGGCCTGTATCCTCGGCGACGCCGATGAATCGGCCGGGTGGGATGAGTCCCGACTCCGGATCCTGCCAGCGGATTAGGGCCTCCACGCCCAGAATGCGGCCGGTCTTGAGGCACACTTGGGGCTGGTAGTGGAGCACGAACTCCTGTTGGGAGAGCGCGCGGTGCAGCGCGTGCTCGGTCGCCAGGCGCTGCGCCGCATCCGACGACATATGTGGCCGATAGCGCGCCGTCATATCCCCGCCCCCGCCAAAGGCGCGGGCCATGGCGCTGTCGGCATGCTGCAGGAGCGCGTACGGGTCTGTGGCGTCATCGGGATAGAGTCCGATCCCGATACTCGCGGTTAGAAAAAACTCCTTGCCGCCGGAGACGACGGGCTCACCGATCGTGGCGCGTAGGCCCGACGCGATATCGTCGGCCTCGACGGCCGACCCAACGTTCTGAAGAATCGCGAATTTGCTGCCGCCTGTGCGCGCGAGAATGGCCGATTCGGGGAGCCGCTTCGCCAGCCTCTGCGCGATCGTCTTCAGAATTTCGTCGCCCGCCCGGTGGCCGAGCGTCTCGTTGATGAGGTTGAATCGATCGATTCCCAGGAAAATTAGGGCGATGGGGGCGCCATCCTCGCGTGCCTTGGAGATCCGCTCGTCGAGGCGTTCTTCAACGAATCGGCGATTCGGAAGATCCGTCAGTGGATCGTGGTAGGCGAGATGAAGGAGCCTGCGCTCGTGGCGCACCCGGTCGGTCACGTCGCGAAAGCTCCAGACCCGCCCTATGGTCTGGCCGCCACGCTTCTGCGGCTGGGAATAGTACTCCATGGTCCTGCCATCCCGGAATTCCACGACATCGGAGCGGGTTTCTTCGGGGTTTTCGTAGAGAACACGAATGACCTCAAAATAGGCGCCAGGGTCCACCAGGCGCTCGGCGATCATCGGCTTGCGCTCCATCCAGGGATGGCGCGGAATATCCTCCGACCCCCACATATCGCAGTATTGGCGATTATAATGCACGATGTTCTGGGCAAGGTCGGTGACGGCTATGGCATCGGCTGTCGATTCCAGGGTCGCCTGCAGGATCGAAAGCGACCGCTGAAGGTCCTCGCGCGTATGGACGAGTTCGCTCACGTCCCGGCCCGTGGATATGAAGCCTGTGATGATCCCGGCCTCGTCCTTGAATGGCGTCAAGGTCTTGGCCTCGAAATAGTGTTCGCCGTTCTTGCGCCTATTGGTGAAGACCGCCCGGAATTCGTGGCCCGAAAGCAACGTGGACCAGAGTCTCTGGTAAAATTCCTTGTCGTGAGCCCCCGATCGGAAGATCGCGGGTGTCGCCCCGAGGAGTTCGGCGGCACTGTAACCGGTCTGATCGCTTACCGCCGGGTTCACATACTCGATCCGTCCGGCCCTATCGGTCACCAGGACCGCGTCCGCGGTCTGCTCGACGACCCGGGAAAGCTTACGTCTGTCGTTTTCTATGAGGCGCCGCTGGCGGCGGCCTTCGGCCTCGCGGAGCTCCCGCTGGATGGCCGGTACGAGCCGCGAGAGGTCCTCCTTTAGGATGAAGTCGTGGGCGCCGGCGCGCATCACCGCGGCCGCCCGGTCCTCCCCTATGGTGCCGGTGACGAGTATCACCGGGATATCCAGCTTGCGTTCGGCCAGCATCGTCAAGGCGTCGTACGGACTTAAGTTTGGCATGGAATAATCGGAGAGTATGGCGTCGTAGGCGTGGGAGTCGAGGGCATGCGCCAAGCCCTCGCGCGTCTCGACGCGGTCCATGACCGGGGTGAGACCGCCCTTGGCGAGAACGCGGCGCACAAGCGCCTCGTCGTCATCGGCATCCTCCAAGAGCAGTATGCGCACGGGTGTCGGCATAGGGGTGTGTCACGCGACCGGCGGCGGGGGGCTATTGAGGACCAGCCAGTACAGACCGAGCTGCCGTACCGCCTCCATGAACTGGGCAAAATCGACGGGTTTCCGAATATAGCTGTTGGCCCCAAGACCGTAGCCCTCAATGAGGTCCTGCTGCTCCCCCGAAGAGGTCAGGATTACGATCGGCAAGAGCCTCGTTCGCGGATCGGCACGCAGGCGTCGCAGTACGGTGAGTCCATCGATCTTCGGGAGCTTCAGGTCGAGCAGCGTCAGAAGCGGCAGTCCGCTGCCACCCGCAGAGTGAATCTTATCGTCGAAGAGGTAGTCGAGGGCCTCGGCGCCATCGTGGGCGACGACCAGCGGATTGGTGATGTTGTTCTTCGCGAATGCGCGGCGCGTCAACGCCTCGTCGTCCTGGTTGTCCTCGACCAGCAAGATGCAGCGCTCAGGGACTGGGGGCATCGTGACTATCCTCGTCTGGCAAGGTGAAGGAAAAACAGGCTCCGGTGCCGACCGCGCCCTCGGCGCGCACGTCCCCGCCATGGCGGCGCACGACGCGCTGGACGATGGCAAGGCCGATACCCGTCCCGTCGAATTCGTGGCTTGGGTGGAGACGCTGAAAGACGCCGAACAAGCGATCTACGTAGGACATATCGAAGCCCGCGCCGTTGTCGCGCACGAACAGCCGGCGCCCGTTGCCGGTCGACACCTGACCCACCTCGATAAGCGCGTCGGCCTTTTTCGAGGTGAACTTCCAGGCATTGGCCAGCAAATTGGTCATGACCTGACGCATCAAGACGGGATCGGCGTGGACCTCAAGCCCTTCCTCTATGCGCCACTCGACATGGCGCGCGGGTTCGCCGGCTTGCAGGGCTTCGGCGATATCGCGAGCCATCGCGGTGAGGTCCACGGGCTTGCGGACGAGCTGGGCACGAGCCACCCTTGAGAGCCGCAGCAGGTCGTCGATCAATAGCGCCATTTTCTGGCTCGCGGCGCGCACGCGCGCGAGATAATCGCGGCCGGTCGCGTCCACCTTGTCGGCATAATCCTCGATCAAGGCCTGACTGAACCCGTCTATTCTGCGCAGCGGCGCGCGCAGATCGTGGGACACCGAGTAGCTGAAGGCCTCGAGCTCCTTGTTGGCGACGTCAAGGTCGAGGATCCGCTTGCGGAGGTCCTGATTCAGGGCGGCCAGCGCGCGCGCCGCATGATGCCGCTCGGTCACGTCCTCCATGAAACCGTCGAAGTAGACCTGCCCATTCCCGTCCTTGCGCACGGCGTTGATCACGGCCCAGAACTCGCTGCCCTCCAGGGTGCGCAGCGGGATCTCCTGGTCCTTGGCCAGTGTCTTTGGGTCCCACCCCTGGGAGAAGATCGCCCGATCCTCGTCTCTTGCGAACAGCCCATCCACCGGCTGTGCGAGCAAGGCCGCGCGCGTGGGCGCCTTAAAGAGCGCCAGCAGCCCGGGATTGACCTCGAGAAAGCGCGGCGGCGATCCGGCCTCGATGCGGAACACCCCGGCATTGATATTGGTGACGAGGTCCTGGTAGCGTCTGTGGACGGCGTCAAGGGCCTGCTCCGCCGCCTTACGCGCCGTCAGGTCCCGGGTGATCCCCACGAACCGGCGCTTGGCGCCGTCGATGACCCCGACGGAGAGTTCGATCGGAAGGGGCGTCCCGTCCTGGCGGACGGCCATCACCTCGCGCAGGCGCCCGATCACATGCCGTTCACCGGTCGCCAAATACCTGTCCAGGTACCCCCCGTGCCGGCTGCGGTCCGGCTCGGCCATCAAGATATCCACGGCTTGGCCGCAGGCGCTCTCGGCCGCCCTGCCGAACATGACCTCGGCCGCCGGATTAAAGGCCTCGATGGTCCCGTGCTCGTCGATGACGATGATGCCGTCGGGGGCCGACTCGAACAGCGTGCGGTTATAGGCGATGAGATCGGTCAAATTGACGATCTCGGCCCGGGTGAGGCGCGAGAGCGGCACGAATATGAACAGGGTCAAGGCCGCAAGCGCGCTCAACACCAGAAACAACTGGTCCCGGGCAAGTGCGGAAAGATCGCTATTATCGCGGTCGGCCATGCGCTGGTAGGCGTAGACGCGCCGGTTCAAGGCCACGGCAAGCGGCCCCTCGGCCGCGCTCACGATGGCCCGCAGGGCCGACGGGTCGGGATGCGCGGCCGCCCCGGCCCGCAGCCACGCCACGAGCCGCTTGACCTGGGCGGTCAGCCGCCCCGGCGACGATGGGTGCTCGCCGCGCAACGGCGGCAATGTGCGCCATGTGTCCCAAACGCGCCTTGCCTCGCGGTGCAAGGCCGCACGCAGGCTCGGGCCGGCCGCGGGCCGCGCGGCCGCCATGCGCATAGCCAGCGCGGC
>DAIDMD010000095.1 GCA_027449165.1 Acidiferrobacter sp.
CAGCAGCCCCATACGCTCGAGCCTGGCCTCGATCGCTCGCAGCGTGCGCCGGCGTGGGCACGATCGCGGCCGGCGTCGCCAAGGCGTACGCCGACCATATCACGATCTCCGGTTACGACGGTGGGACCGGCGCAAGCCCGCTTACATCGGTGAAGTACGCCGGCACCCCCTGGGAGCTTGGGCTGAGCGAGGCCCATCAGACCCTGCGTGCCAACGGCCTGCGCGACAAGGTGATCCTGCAGACCGACGGCGGCCTGAAGACCGGCCTGGATGTCGTCAAGGCCGCGATCCTCGGCGCCGAGAGCTTCGGGTTCGGTACCGGGCCGATGGTGGCGCTGGGGTGCAAGTATCTGCGCATCTGCCACTTGAACAACTGCGCGACCGGGATCGCGACTCAGGACAAGCGCCTGCGCGAGGCGCATTTCCACGGCCTGCCGGAAATGGTGATGAACTACTTCCGGTTCATCGCCGAGGAGGTGCGCGAGTGGCTGGCCTTCCTCGGGGTGTCGCGTTTGGACGACGTCATTGGGCGCACCGATTTTCTGACGGTCCTGCCGGGGTTGACGCCACGCCAAAAGGCCCTGCGTCTCACCGATATCATCTCGGATGCCGGTATCGAATACGGCCTGCCACAGCACTGCCTGACGGAACGTAACCCGCCGTTCGACAAAGGCGAGCTTGCCTTGCACATCATGAAGGACGCCCTGCCGACACTCGCCACCCGCGAACCCGTGGTCCTCACCTATGCGATCCGCAATGTGCACCGTTCGATCGGTGCGCGGCTCTCCGGCGAGATCGCGCGACGGTTCGGGGCCAACGGTCTGGCGGACGGGACGGTCACGCTGCGACTGCAGGGCTCGGCCGGCCAGAGTCTCGCGGCCTTCAATGCCCCCGGCCTTTCCATCGAGCTCGAGGGCGATGCCAATGACTACGTCGGCAAGGGTATGGCCGGCGGGCGAATCGTGATCTACCCGCCGCGCGACTCACGGTTCGCGAGCGATAAGGCCGCCATCATCGGCAACACCTGCCTCTATGGGGCGACCGGCGGGACGCTTTATGCAGCCGGGCTCGCGGGCGAGCGCTTCGCGGTTCGCAATGGCGGCGCGTTCGCGATCGTCGAGGGCGTCGGGGACCATGGCTGTGAGTACATGACCGGCGGCTGTGTGATCGTGCTGGGCGAGACCGGCCTGAACTTCGGGGCCGGCATGACGGGGGGATTCGCGTTCGTCTATGACAAGGCCGGGGCCTTCGTCGATCGTTACAACCACGAACTCATCGATATCCATCGCATTACCGGCGAATCCATGGATGCCTACCAGGCGTTCCTGCGCGATCGCGTGAGCGAGTACGCGGAGGCGACCGGCAGCGCTCATGCGCGCGCCCTGCTCGCGGGTTGGTCGGAGGCGGCCGCGCACATGTGGCTCGTAAAGCCCAAGGCGGTGCGCATCGATACCCTGCTCGTGGAGAGCCATTGATGGCCAACGTCTTTCAGTTTCTGGACAAGCCGCGCACCGATCCCGTCAAGAAGGACGTGGTCGTGCGTATCCACGATTTCCGTGAGATCTACAAGGGCTTCGATCCCAGCAAGGCCTCCGAGCAGGCCGGCCGTTGTCTCGGGTGCGGCAACCCCTACTGTGAATGGCGTTGTCCGGTGCACAACTACATTCCCAATTGGCTGAAGTTGATCGCCGAGGACAATATCTTCGAGGCCGTGGAGCTTCTACACCAGACCAACAGTCTCCCCGAGGTCTGTGGGCGGGTGTGCCCTCAGGACCGCCTGTGCGAGGGGGCCTGTACGCTGAACGACGGATTTGGCGCGGTCACCATCGGTTCGATCGAGAAGTACATCTTCACCGAGGCCTATGCCCGCGGCTGGCGTCCGGACATGAGCCAGGTCGTGGCCACCGGGCGGCGTGTTGCCGTCGTCGGGGCCGGGCCCGCGGGCCTCGCCTGCGCCGACGTATTGGCGCGCAACGGTGTGAAGGCGGTGGTTTATGACCGCAACCCGGAGATTGGCGGGCTGCTTACCTTCGGCATCCCGGGCTTCAAGCTCGAGAAGGAGGTCGTGCGCGTGCGGCGCTCGGTGTTCGAGGGCATGGGCATCGAATTCCTGCTGAATACCCGCATAGGCGAGGACCTGCCGTTCGCCGACCTGCTGCGTGACTACGACGCGGTATTCGTGGGCGTGGGCACCTACACCTACATCGAGTGGGGGTTCCCGGGCGAGGACCTGCCGGGGGTCCACAAGGCGCTCCCCTATCTGGCCGCGGTGACGCGTCGTGATCTCACGTTGCCCGAGGGCGAGGCCCCTTATGTCGATTTGAAGGGCCGGCGGGTCGTGGTGCTCGGGGGTGGCGACACCGGCATGGATTGTAACCGCACCGCGATACGTCAGGGCGCGGCCTCGGTGACCTGTGTATACCGGCGCGACGAGGCCAACATGCCCGGATCGCGGCGCGAGGTCGCGAATGCCAAGGAGGAAGGGGTGCGATTCGTCTGGAATCGTGCCCCGGTGGAGATCGTGGGCGATGGGCGGGTCGAGGGCGTGCGCGTGGTCGAGACCCGGCTCGGCGAACCCGACGCGCGTGGCCGCAGGCGCCCAGAACCAGTTGCCGGCAGCGAGCAGCTGATCCCGGCAGACGACGTCATCGTGGCATTCGGTTTCCGCCCAAGCCCCCCGGCCTGGCTTGCCGAGTCCGGCATAGGGACGGACGCCGCCGGCCGCATCATGGCGCCGGCTGACGGTCGGTATCGTCACCAGACGACGCAGGCCAAGGTGTTCGCGGGCGGGGACGCGGTACGGGGTTCGGATCTTGTGGTCACGGCCGTGTACGAGGGGCGTCAGGCCGCCGAAGGCATATTGGACTATCTCGCGTCATGATGGATCTCGGTGCGGCCCCGAACCGCGGCAATCGCCTGCTCCGGGCGCTCATGCGCATGCCGGTGGACATGACGCCGGTGTGGCTGATGCGTCAGGCCGGCCGCTATCTCCCCGAATACCGGGCATTACGCGCGGCCGCCGGGTCGTTTTTGGCCATGTGCCAGACACCGGAACTCGCCTGTGAGGTCACCCTGCAGCCGGTGCGCCGATTCCCCCTCGATGCCGCGATCCTGTTTTCCGACATCCTCACCATCCCGGACGCCATGGGGCTTGGCCTGTCGTTCGTGGAGGGTGAGGGTCCGCGGTTCGAACGGCCGATCCGCGATCCCCACGATGTGGCGCGCCTGCGGGCCCCCGATCCCACCGTGGGCCTGCGCTATGTGCTCGACACCGTAAGCCGTGTGCGGCGCGAACTTGCCGGTCTGTGCCCGCTGATCGGGTTCTCGGGGTCTCCCTGGACGCTCGCGACTTATATGGTGGAGGG
>DAIDMD010000096.1 GCA_027449165.1 Acidiferrobacter sp.
TCCGCCATCAGGGCATTTTGCAGTTAAAGGCCGCAGGACTGTCGGTCTCTGCCCATGGAGGCGGCGTCAATCCATCCCCTCTCGGGATGGTGGCCGCCTAGGAAGTGGGAAGCTCCGGCCTTGAGGCCGGGGAGCAGTCACGTTTGTGCGCCGGGACGCCGTCTTCGCGCGTTGCGCTTAGCCCTCCTCAAGATGCCGGACGTCGGGGAAGTTGCTAGACTGCGCGCATGAAGATCTGCATCGTTTCCGACAGTCATGACAACCGCGAACTCCTCAATGCCGCCGTAGCCGAGGCCAAGACCCTCGGGGCCCAGGCCGTGCTTCACTGCGGCGATATCGTGGCCCCTAGCACCTTGCGCACCTTGCGCCGCCATGGGTTGCCCATCCACGCCATCCATGGGAACAACATGGGCGATACCTTCCACCTGTCCCGGTTAGGCCACGAACCGGAGACCTTCGTGCGCTATTATGGGCAGGACGCCGACATCGGGTTGGGCGGGCGGCGCGTCTTCCTCGTGCATTACCCGCACTATGCCTACGCCCTGGCCTGTACCGGCGATTGGGACATCGTATGCTGCGGACACGACCACGTCGCGGAGGTCAAATCCGTCCCCAATGTGAAAGGGGGCCGGACCACCATGGTGAATCCGGGGACGGTGGGGGGTGTCGGGGCGGCGGCGACCTACGTCCTGGCCGACCTCGAGCAGATGGCGTTTGCCATCCGTGAGGTGCCGCCGCCCCAGCCGCGTTAGCGCGGCATCCCGCCGATCATGACGCGTTGGCCGTGCGCGAGCGAACCGAGATAGCTCACGAGGTCGGCCATCGTCTGGCTGCCGTAGGCGGGCGGATGTCCCAGGAGACCGTTGCGTACGCACGACCGGATCTGGGTCTCCAGGGTGATGACCTTATGCATCTTCGGGTTATAGCGCGGGAAGATCGCCACGGCATTGACGAGGCTTGGGATCCTCTTGCCGTTGGGTAGGCGGCCCATGATGCGGCCCCCATCTATGTGGCAGGTCGAGCATGTGGTATGCCGGCCATGGAAGTTCTGCTCATGGCTACCAAAGCTGTCGGTGTTGAAGATATGCGCCCCTTCCTTGACTGCCTGCGCGAGGGCGACGGAGGCGGGAGAGGCGAAGGCCGCCGTGCTCAGCCCCAGGGCGATTGCGCCGACCACTATGCTCATGCGGGATTGTTTCATCGAGGCTCCATCCATTGGTTTTTTTTGAGTTCCTAGGGTAACGGACGGCGATAAACGGCGCAACTGGCCCGCCGCCGCGGCGAAAAACGGGTCCCGAGGCGCGCCCCGGTCTGCCTTACGGCGCGCATATGTGCTACCCTGCCGCGCAAACCCATATGCCGTCCGCCATGCCTTCGATATCCGATACCGCGCATCCACGCCGCCCCTGGCTGCCCGACGTCCTCCTCGTCACGCTCGTGGCGGCGCTGTTCTTTGGGTTCATGCTCGGCACCCGCGAGCTCGGCGTGCCCGACGAGGCGCGCTATTCGGAGATCCCGCGACAGATGGTGGCGAGCGGCCATTACATCACGCCGCGGCTCGACGGTGTGCTGTATTTCGAGAAGCCGCCGCTCTTTTATTGGCTGCAGACTGTCTCGATCCACCTGTTCGGTCTCGGGCAATGGTCCATGCGGTTCTGGACCGCGTTCTTCGCGGTCCTGGGTTGCGTGGCGGTCTACGTCACCGGCCGTGTGATCTATAGCCGGCGGACCGGGCTTTTGTCCGCCATGGTCCTCGGAACCTCGCTGCTTTATTTCGGGATGGGTCATGTCGTCACCCTCGATATGACCGTCTCGGTGCTCCTGTCCCTAAGCCTTTTTGCCTTCCTCCTCGCCCATCGCGAACCCCCCGGCCGGACGCGGCGGCTCGGCATGTGGGCGGCGTTCCTGTTCGCGGCGCTGGCCACCCTCACCAAGGGCCTTATCGGGATCGTATTCCCGATGATGGCGATCGGCCTCTGGATCATGGTCCTCTGGGACTGGTCGATCCTAAGGCGCATGTATCTGCCAAGCGGCTTCGCCCTCTTTTTTCTGGTGGCGGCCCCCTGGCATATCGCGATGCAGTTGCGGCACCCGACCTTCCTGCACTACTACTTCGTCCGCCAGCACTTCGAGCGCTATCTCACCGATGTCGCGCACCGGTATCAGCCGTTCTGGTACTTCCTGCCCGTTCTGCTGGCAGGCGTGCTGCCCTGGAGCGCATTCATCGTCCAGAGCGCGCGCTCGCACCTGCGCTTTGCCTGGCGCGACCGCGCCCGCCACGCCGAGACCCTGTTGCTCGTGATCTGGGTGGTCTCGATATTCGTGTTCTTTTCGGCGTCCGACTCCAAGCTCGTCCCCTATATCCTGCCGGTATTCCCGCCGCTCGCCATCCTGATCGGGCGCTATCTCGACGACCGCTGGGGCCGGCCGCTCACGCGCGCCGACCGGTGGGCCTTCCGGGCGCTCGCGCCGGTGGGGGTGGCGCTCGGCGCGGCCGCGGCGTTCGTCGTCCCGGCGACCCGTCCGAGCCTGGAGCCCCACGTCCTCCCGATCGCCATGGGGGCGCTCGGCGCCACGCTGGCCCTGGCGTCGATCGCGGCCGCCTGGGCCGGCCTCAGGCGGGGCTTTGCCGCCGGGGTCGTGACCCTCGCGGCCGGTTTCAGCCTCTTCCTGCTGGGGGTCAACGCCTCCGCCCCCTACCTCGATACCCGTACGGTCAAGGCCCTGGCCCTGAAGCTTCGTCCGAGGCTTACGCCCGGCGCGATCGTCGCGTGCTATGGCTGGTATTATCAGGACGTGCCGTTTTACCTGCGCCGGCGGGTCGAGGTCGTGAACTACAAGGGCGAGCTCGGGTACGGCACGACCCTCGAAAAGACCCCATGGATCATGCGCGGGCCGGCGTTCTGGCGGCAGTGGAACAGCGGCCGCACGGTGTACATGGTGACGAGCCGCCCGACCTATGAACGGTTGCGCCGCCGCGGTATCCGGATGTTCATGGTGGCCGGGAACCGATTCAACGTCATCGTAGGCAACAAGGCCTCCTGACCATGCGCTATCTACCGCTCATCCTTTTCGGCGTGTTCCTGAATGCCGCAGCCCAGCTCGTGCTGAAGGAAGGGATGCGGCGCATCGGCTACTTCGCCTTCGACTGGGCGAATATCGTCCCCATCGGCCTGCGGGTCGTCTTCAACCCATTCGTGTTCGCGGGGCTTGTCCTCTATGTCATAAGCTTCGTGGTCTGGCTGCTGGTGCTTTCGCGTGTCCAGGTCAGCTTCGCCTACCCCATGCTGAGCCTCGGCTACATCATGAACGCGGTGGCGGCCTACTATCTCTTCCAGGAGGCGCTTACGCCGGTCCGGTTCGCCGGGATCGGCGTCATTATCCTCGGCACCTACCTCATCACAAGGAGCTGACATGGGCTTTTCCGAGGACGAGTTTCTCCCCTTTTCGCGCCCGACCTTGAGCGAGGAGGCGATTGCCGAGGTCGTGGCCTGCCTGCGCTCGGGGTGGATCACCACCGGGCCGCGCGTCCAGCGGTTCGAGGAGGCCCTGAAGGCCTATACGGGCGGCCCGTTTGCGCTGGCGCTGTCGTCGGCGACCGCCGGCCTGCATCTTGCGCTCGCCGCCCTGCGCCTGCAGCCCGGCGAGGAGGTGATCACGACGCCCATGACCTTCGCGGCGACGTTGAACACCATCGTGATCGCGGGCGGCCGGCCGGTGTTGGTCGACGTCGAGCCGGACGGCTACAACATCGATGTGGGCCGTATCGAGGCCGCCATCACGTCGCGTACGCGCGCGATCGTACCCGTCCATTTCGCGGGGGTGCCCGTCGATCTCGATCCCCTGTACGCGCTCGCGCACAAGCACGGCCTGCGCGTCATAGAGGACGCGGCCCACGCCATCGGGACCGAATACAAGCATCGGCGCATCGGCGCCTTCGGCGATACCCAGGTTTTCAGTTTCCACCCCAACAAGAACATCACGACCGGCGAAGGCGGGGCGGTCATCACGACCGACGAGAAGCTCGCCGCCGACGTCGCGCTGGCGCGGTTCCACGGCATGGACCGGGAGGCCTGGAACCGGTTCGGCAAGCAGGGGTCGGCGCACTACGAGATCATCGCGCCCGGGTACAAGTACAACATGATGGACATGCAGGCGGCGCTGGGCCTGCACCAGCTCCCGGCCCTCGAGGGCTTCATCCGCCGCCGCACCGAACTCGCGCAGCGTTATCGGGAACGGCTTGCCGATTGGCCGCAGTGGGATCTGCAGGCGCCGCCCCCCTATGACCACCGCCCGGCCTGGCATCTGTTCGCCCCACTGTTGAATCCTAAGGCCGCGAACATGGACCGCGAGCGCTTCATGACCGAGATGAAGGCCCGCAACATCGGTACCGCCATCCATTACCGCGCGGCGCACCTCTACCCGTACTACCGGGATCGTTACGGGTATCGCATGGGCGACTTCCCGCGTGCCGAAAGCATCTCCGAGCGTATCGTGAGCCTGCCGCTGTTCCCGGCCATGACCGATGCCGACCAGGACCGCGTGATTGCGGCGATGGCCGATGTCTTCGCCCGGGCCTGACGCATGCGTCCCTATCTCAGCGCGGTGATCCCTGTCTACAATGAGGAGGAGAACCTAAGGCCCCTCTTCGAACGCCTCGTGGCGGTCCTCGACGCCATGGGCCGGCCGTACGAGATCGTGTTCACCAATGACGGCAGCAAGGACCGCTCCGGCCAGATCCTGCGCGCGTTCCATAAGGAACGCCCCGAGCAGGTTCGCGTGATCGATTTCAACGGAAACTTCGGCCAGCACATGGCCATCATGGCGGCCTTCGAGCAGGTGCGCGGCGACGTGATCGTCACCCTGGACGCCGACCTCCAGAATCTGCCCGAGGATATTCCCCGGCTCGTCGAGAAGATCGAGCAAGGCTTCGATGTCGTCGGCGGCTACCGGCGCGACCGCCAGGACACATGGTTCCGGCGCAACGCCTCGCGCCTCATCAACCTGGTACGGTCGCGCATCACGCGCATCGAGATGCGCGACCAGGGCTGCATGCTGCGCGCCTATCGGCGGCACATCGTCGACCACATCGCCACGAGCGGCGAGGTCTCCACGTTCATCCCGGCGCTCGCCTACAGCTTCGCGGCCAACCCGACCGAGATCGAGGTGGCGCACGCCCCGCGCGCGGCCGGCCGCTCGAAGTACCATCTCTACAGCCTGCTGCGGCTGAACTTCGACCTCATGACCGGCTTCTCGCTGGTGCCGCTCCAGGTCTTTACCATGCTGGGGTTCGCGGTGTCGCTTTTGAGCGCCATCCTCGTGATCTATCTCTTGTTGCAGCGGATCTTCGTCGGGCCGGAGGTTCAGGGCGTCTTCACGCTGTTTGGCATCATGTATTTTCTCGTGGGGCTTGGGATCTTCGGCCTCGGCATCATCGGAGAATATATCGGACGGATCTATCTCGAGGTGCGCAAACGCCCGCGCTTCGTGATCCGCGAGGTGGTCCAGACCGTCGATGACGAGTAGCGCGCGGGTTCTGGTCTTCGGCTACCACGAGGTCGGCTACCGCTGCCTCGAGTGGCTGCTCTCGCGCGGCGTGACTGTATCGGCGGTCTTTACCCACGAAGACAACCCCCAGGAACGGATCTGGTTTCGGTCGGTCGCGCGTCTGGCGCGCGAGGCCGGCGTGCCGGTCCTTACCCCGCCGTCCCTGAAAGACGCGGCGATCGTCGCCCGGATTCGCGAGTGGCGCCCGGATGTGATCTACTCGTTCTATTACCGGAACATGATCCCGCGGGAGATTCTCGCGATTCCGCCCCGCGGCGCCTTCAATATGCACGGGTCCCTGTTGCCGCGCTACCGCGGCCGGGTACCGGTCAATTGGGCGATCATCCACGGCGAACGGCAGACCGGCGCGACCCTTCACCACATGGTCTCGCGCGCCGACGCCGGTGATATAGTCGACCAGGAGGCCTGCCCCATCGGCCAAGACGACACCGCCTACGACGTCTTTCTGAAGGTCACCGAGGCGGCCGTCAAGGTGTTGGCTCGATGCCACGACGCCATCGTCGCCGGCCGCGCGCCCCGCCGTCCCCAGGACGAGGGCCAGGCCACGACCTTCGGCGCGAGGGGGCCGGAGGACGGCCGCATCGACTGGGATCGCGACGGGGCGGCGATCTTTAATTTCGTGCGGGCACTCACCGAACCCTATCCCGGGGCCTTCAGCGTGGTGCGCGGGGAGCGCTTCCTGGTCTGGTGGGGCCGGCCGGTCGCGCTGGCCGCGGGCGAGCGCCGGCCCCCGGGCTCGGTCGTGTCGACGGAACCGCTGGTCGTGGCCACCCGGGACGGGGGATTCCGGGTGGACCGGTTCGACTGGGCGGATCCGGGCGCGCCCGAGCGCCGGAAATTTATAATGGGGGAGCGTATCGGCTGACCGCGGCCGGGCCCGTCATCACCTTGGAGAAGCGCAATGGCCTTGAAAGTCCTGATTTTGGGAGTCAACGGATTCATCGGTAACAGCCTGACCCAGGCCATCCTCGAGCAAAAGGACTGGGAGGTCTACGGCATGGACATGAACAACGACAAGCTCGAGACCTGCCTCGGCAACCCGCGATTCCATTTCGTGGAAGGCGACATCACGATCAACCGCGAATGGATCGAGTACCAGATCAAGAAATGCGACGTCGTGCTGCCCCTGGTGGCCATCGCCACCCCCGCCACCTACGTCACCGACCCCTTGCGGGTCTTCGAGCTCGACTTCGAGGCCAATCTCGACATCGTGCGCAAATGCGTGCGCTACAAACGCCGCGTGCTGTTCCCCTCGACGTCCGAGGTCTACGGCATGAGCAGCGACACCCCCTTCAACGAGGAGACGAGCCACCTGGTCCTCGGGCCCATCCACAAGCAGCGCTGGATCTATTCGTGCTCCAAGCAGCTCATGGACCGCGTCATCTACGCCTACGGGAAGGAGGGTCTGCGCTTTACGCTGTTCCGCCCCTTCAACTGGATAGGCCCCAAGCTCGACAACATCCTGGAGCCCAAGGAGGGGAGCTCGCGGGTCCTCACCCAGTTCCTGGGCAACATCCTGCGCGGCAAGGACATCCAGCTCGTCGACGGCGGCAACCAGAGGCGCAGCTTCACGTACATCGACGACGGCGTCGATGCCCTGCTGCGCATCATCGAGAACCGCGACGGCTGCGCCGACGGCCGGATCTTCAACATCGGCAACCCCGGGAACGACTGTTCGATCAAGGAACTCGCCGACGCCCTGGTGGCCTTGGTCCGGTCCTATCCCCGCTACGCGGGCTTAGCCGACCAGGTGAAGATCGTGGCGGTCAACTCGAAGGAGTATTACGGCGAGGGCTATCAGGACATTCTGACGCGCGTACCCTCGATCGAGAACGCCCGCCATTACCTGGGATGGGAGCCGCGCACCGATCTCACGACCGCGCTGAGGAAGACCCTGGATTACCACCTCGCCCGGCCTTCCCAGGAGCTGCAATAAGGGGATGCCTGACATCGTCCTTGCCATAAAGGTCGACGTGGACACCGAGCGGGGCACGCGCCTCGGCGTCCCGGCCCTGGCGCGGATCTTCGACGAACTCGGGATCCGGGCGACCTTCTTCTTTTCGCTGGGGCCGGACAACACCGGGCGCGCCCTGCGCCGGGTGTTCCGTCCCGGCTTTCTGAAGAAGGTCCGGCGCACGAGCGTGGTCAGCACCTACGGCCTGCGCACCCTGCTAAACGGCGTGTTGTGGCCGGGGCCGCATATCGGCCAGCGCCACGCCCCGGTCCTGCGCGCGATCCGCGACGCCGGCCACGAGGTGGGTATCCATTGCTACGACCACATCCGCTGGCAGGACGGCCTGCAGCGGATGCGGATCGAAGAGGTGCGGCGCGAGTTCGGGCGGGCGCGCGCGGAATTCGAGCGCGTATTCGGGGTCCCGGCGGCGGCTGCCGCAGCCGCCGGTTGGCAGGCCGACGCCCAAAGCCTCGCGGTCTATGACGAGGCGGGCCTTGCCTACGCGAGCGACGCGCGCGGCGCCAGCCCGTTTTTCCCTGCTGTCCGCGGCCAGCGTTTCCGCACCCTCCAGATCCCCACCACCCTCCCGACCCTGGACGAGATCATGGGGCGCCCCGGGTTCCCCGACGAGCAGCTCGCCGCGCATTATTTTTCCCTGCTGCGCCGCAACGCCGTCAATGTCATGACCATCCATGCCGAGATCGAGGGTATGGTCAGGCAGGACTGGTACCGCGAGTTCCTGACGCGGGCCGTCTCCATGCGAGTCCAGTTCGTCACCCTGGCGGAGGTCGCCCGGACGGCGCTTGCGGCGAGCGATGGGATACCGGTGAGCGAGCTGGTCGCGGCCGAGATCGACGGGCGTTCAGGGACGCTGGCCGTCCAGGGAAGCGCCATCGCTTGAGCGGCCCAGGGTCCGATCCGCTACCGGTCGGCGCGTGCATCGGCGACCTCAAGGCGGCGCTGTCGCACCATCGCGTGGTGCTCCTGTCGGCGCCGACCGGCAGCGGCAAGACCACTGCCGTGCCGCCTGCGCTGCTCGATCTTTCCGTCCTCGGGTCGCGCAAGATCCTCATGCTCGAGCCCCGCAGGCTCGCCGCGCGTCTGGCCTGCGAATGGATGGCCGCGTGCCGCGGCGAGCGCGTCGGCGCGACGATAGGCTATCGTACCGGGCATGAGACGGTGGTCTCCGGCGCAACGCGTATAGAGGTCATGACCGAAGGCGTGTTGACCCGCCGCCTGCAACGTGACCCCGGTCTCGACGACACCGGGCTCATCATCTTCGACGAGGTCCACGAGCGGCATCTGGCGACGGACCTCGGGCTCGCCCTGGTGCGCGACGTCCAGGCCGGGCTGCGGCCCGATCTGCGCATCCTGCTCATGTCGGCCACCCTCGCCGGCGAGGTGTTCACCCGGCACTTCCCGGATGCGCCGCTCATAGAGTCGCAGGGCCGGCAATTCCCGGTGGCGATCGAGCATCTCCAGAGGAGCACCCTGGGGGCGCGATTGGACCGGCTGGTGCGCGACGGGGTGTTGCGGGTCTTCGCCGCCACCTCCGGCGACGTCCTCGTGTTTCTGCCCGGCATGCGCGAGATCATCCAGTGCGAGCGGGCGCTGGCCGGCGAGGCGGCCGCCGCGGGCTTTGCCCTCTACCGGCTCCACGGGGCGATGACGGCGGCCGAACAGGACCTGGTGCGGGAACACGGCGGCCCCCGGCGTGTGATCCTCGCGAGCGCGGTGGCGCAGAGCAGCATCACCTTGCCGCGTGTCGACGGGGTCGTGGACGCGGGGCTTGTCCGCACCGCCTGTTTCGACCACGCCAGCGGATTTTCGCGCCTCGTGACGCTCCCGGCCAGCCAGGACATCGCCGATCAGCGCGCCGGACGCGCCGGACGCGTGCGCCCCGGGCGCTGCCTGCGCCTGTGGACCGAGGGCGACCATCGCGGCCGCCCGCGCTTTGCGCGGTCCGAGATCGAGCAGGGCGATTTGAGCGGTCTTACCCTCGATCTGGCCGCATGGGGCACGCCCGACGGGACGGCCCTCCAGTGGCTCACGCCGCCGCCGCCCGCGGCTCTCCAGTCCGCGCGCCGGCTCCTCCAGGATCTGCGGCTGATGGCCGCCGATGGATCGGTCACGCCCGCCGGAAGCCGCGCCGTGGAATGGGGTTTTGGGGCACGGGCGGGGGCGATCCTGGCGGCCGCCCATCCTGCGCAGTATCCGCTCGTCTGTGCCCTGGCCGTGATCGGAGACGACCGCGACATCGCGCGCGACCGCGACGACGTATCCGTCGAGACGCGCCTTGCTTGGCTCCTTGAGCATCCCCGCTCGGCGGCCGCCTTGCGCATGCGCCGTCTCGCGCGGCGGGTCGGAACGCCGGCCTGGGACGGCCGGGACGCGGGCGCCGAAGGGCTCGCCCGGCTCCTGCTGCCGGCCTATCGCGACCGCATCGCCCTGCGCGTGGAGAGCGGCGAGACGGTGTTCTTCAAGCTGGCCTGCGGACCGCGCGCCCAGCTCCCCCGGACCGACCCCTTAAGCCGCGTGACCGCGCTTATGGCGCTCATCGTCGAGGAGACCCCCGAGGGCTCGTGGATTCGTCTGGCGGCCCCGCTGCCCGAGCCGGTATGGGCGGAGGTGCAGCGCCAGGCGGCCGAGCGTCTGCGCCTGCGCTGGGACGAGCGGGGGCACGTCTTCGGCGCGCACAAGGAGCGCTCGCTGGGCGAGATCGTTCTGAAGATCGTTCCGGCGCCGATCCCGCCGGATGCCGATTTCGTCGGGGCCCTGGAGGCCGCGGTCGCGCGCGCCGGCCTTGCCGCGCTTCCCTGGACCGAGGAGGCGCGCGCCTTGCGGTCCCGGCTCGCGTGGCTCAGGTCCTGGCGGCCGGAGGAGGGCTGGCCCGATGTCGGCGACGCCGCGCTCGCCGCCGGCGGTTGGCTTGCGGCCGCCATCGTGCCGTCTGCAGGAAAGGATCCCGCCATTTCCGTGGACGTGGCCCGCGGCCTGCGTTACGGGTTGTTGTCGCCCGCGCAGTGGGCGCAGGCCGAGCGCCTGGCGCCGGCCTTCGTCCCGCTCCGGTCCGGCCGCCGCTATCCCGTGCGTTATCCCGGGGGCGGGCCGCCGGTGCTCGCCGCGCCGTTGCAGGAGTTTTTCGGGATGACCGGGACCCCGGCGATCGGCGGCGGCCAAGTGGCCC
>DAIDMD010000097.1 GCA_027449165.1 Acidiferrobacter sp.
CATCGCGCTGGGCGCGCGGCTATTGTCCGAATTGGGCGGGCCGGCGCGTCTGCTCGTCAATTCGCTTGGCACGCCGGCCTGCCGGGAGCGGTATCGGGGGGCCCTGGTGGACTACCTTGCGGCGCATCGCGCGGAGCTCGATGAGGACAGCCTGCGGCGGCTCGAGCGAAACCCCCTGCGGGTGCTCGACAGCAAGAACCCGGACATGGCCGCGCTGCTCGCGCAGGCGCCGGCGATCGCCGACTCCTGGAGCGCGGAGTCGCGGGGGCACTTCGCCGCCCTCCGCGATCACCTGGAGGCGCTGGGCGTCGCGTTCGAGGTGGCGCCGCGGCTCGTGCGCGGGCTCGATTACTATACGCACACGGTCTTCGAGTGGGCGGCGGACGAGAGCCTGGCCCAGGGGACGGTGGCCGCCGGCGGCCGCTACGACGGACTGGTCGCGGAGTTGGGCGGCGCGCCCACGCCGGCGGTGGGTTTTGCGATCGGGATGGAGCGCTTGATGGGGCTCGTCACGCGCCTGCCGGCGCGGCCCCATCTCGATGTCTTCATCATGACGGGCGCCGCCCTCCAGGGCCGGGCCCTGGCGCTGGCCGAGGCCTTGCGCGACGCGCGGCGGACGGTGGAGACCCATCTGGCGGCGGCGAGCGCCAAGAGCCAGGTCAAGCGGGCCCGCGAGAGCGGGGCCCGCTGTCTCGCCGAGGCGGTGGACGACGAGCGGGTCGCCATTGCCCCGGCGGGGGCGGTACACGATCGCATCACTGTGGCCTGGGGGCAGGCGGTGGCGCGGATTTCAGAGATTCTGGGGGCGGAAACGACGATCCATGGCGAATGATTGGGCGCACGACGAGTTGGGCGAGATCAAGGAGTTTTGGCAGAAATACGGGCGCACCATCGTCTACGGCGCGCTCGCCGCGGCGATCGCGATCGGCGGGTTCTTCTACTACCGCCACTACCGGGCCCAGCAGCGGGTCCTGGCCGGGGCGCTCTACGAGGAGGTCCTGAATGCCGCGAGCCAGATGCGCTTTGGGCTCGCCACGGCCGCCGGCACCAAGCTCGAGCACAGTTACGCGGCCACGCCCTACGCGGGTCAGGCGGCGCTGGTATTGGCGCGCCTCGCCTACCAGCAAAACCAGATCCCGGCGGTGATCACGAACCTCAAGTTCGCCGCCGGCAAGGCCACGCAGTGGAGCGTGCGCACCACCGCGCGGCTGCGTCTCGGGGGGCTGTTGCTGGCCCTGGGGCACCCGCACCAGGCCTGGACCTATGCGCATATCGCCAAGCCTTACGGCTTCAAGGCCATGGCGCTCGGGCTTCAGGCGGAGATCCTGGCGCACGAAGGGCACAAGCGCCGCGCGGTCGCGGCCTTCGCCGAGGCCCTGAAGGGCGCGCCCCGGAAATCGGCCTTGACAACCTTATGGCGCCGCGAGCAGGCGCAATTGCAGGCGTCCTCATGAGGCGGCGGCTTGCCATCCTCATGGCCATGGCCGCGGGATTGCTGGGCGGCTGCGGGCTCTTCGGCAGCCATAGGAACGTCGCGCCGCCGGCCAAGCTCAGACCCTTCCCTGCCCGCCTCAAGGTGACCCGCGTGTGGTCGCGCGGGACCGGCAACGGCACGGGCGGCTATGACCTCGGCCTGCGCCTGGCGCGGATCGGCGGCACGCTCTTTGTGGCCAACGAGAACGGGACCGTCGCCGCCTACCGCGCGCAAGACGGTCATAAGCTCTGGCGCCGCCGCCTGAAGGCCCGGATCACGGGCGGGGCCGGGGCCGGCCAGGGGCTCGTGGTGGTCGGGACGCGGCGCGGACGGGTGTTCGCCCTCGACGCCCGGACCGGCGTGCCGGTCTGGACGGCGCAGGCGCCGAGCGAGATCCTGGCGGCACCGGTGGTCGGACCCCATGGCGTCTATGTCGCCTCCCTCGACGGCCACGTCACGGCCTTCGGGCTGACCCACGGCCATCCGCTCTGGATAGCCGCGCACGCCCACCCGGCCCTGACGCTCTTTCTGACGGCGCGTCCGGCCTACGCCTCGGGGATCCTCTACGAGGGCTACGCCAACGGCGAGCTCGTGGCGCTGCGCACCACCGACGGCGAGCGGCTGTGGACCAGCGCGGTCGCCCAGCCGCGCGGCGGCGACGCCGTGGAACGGCTGATCGATCTCGCCCACCCCCTCTATACGCAGGACATCGTGTACGTCGACGGCTACCATGGGGCGGTGGCGGCCCTGGACGCCCGCACCGGGCGCATCCTCTGGGGCCGTCCGCTGTCTTCGTACCGCAGCATGGCCTTAGGGGGCCAGTCGCTCTATGTGGTGACCGCCCACAGCCGGGTGATGGCGCTCGCCAACGCAAGCGGCGGGACGATGTGGACCCAGAAGGCCTTGCTGAACCGCCGCCTTAGCAGCCCGGCGCTGGCCGGCCCGGCGGTGGTCGTAGGCGACCTGGCCGGTTATACCCAGTGGCTGTCGCGGCGCACCGGCCAACTGATCGCGCGCAAGCGCGTCGGGGAGGGCGCGATCCGCGTAGCGCCGCTCGTGGCGTCGATCGGGAAAGACCGCGGCCTGCCGCTCGTCTTCGTGCTCACGACCACCGGCCGGCTGACCGCGCTCGCGTTCCGACCCGAGCGGCCATGAAGCCGGTGGTGGTCCTTGTCGGGCGGCCCAACGTCGGCAAGTCCACGCTCTTCAACGCGCTCACGCGCACCCGCCAGGCCCTGGTCGCCGACCTGCCCGGTCTCACCCGGGACCGGCAGTACGGGGAGGGCCGGGTGGGCGGGCGCCCCTATCTCGTGGTCGACACCGGCGGCATCGTGCGCGACCACGATC
>DAIDMD010000098.1 GCA_027449165.1 Acidiferrobacter sp.
TAGCGCCGTCCGCGTGCTCGTGGGGTCCGATGGGGGCCATGTCCATATCGCGGCCGCCGTGGGAACACCGGTGGTCGGCCTGTATTGCAATCACAAGGTTATTCAGTGGCGCCCCTGGGGCGCGGGCCATGTCGTCCTCCATGGCAAGCGCGTGGACACCATACCGGTCGACGCCGCCCTAACGGCCCTCGACGAGGCGCGGCCGGCGTGAGCGAACCCAAGCGTATCTTGTTCATTCGGCGGGATAACATCGGCGACCTCGTATGCACGACGCCGCTCTTTGCAGCCCTGCGGGCCCGCTACCCCAAGGCCCATATCGCCTTGCTCGCGAACACCTACTGCGCCCCGGTCGTAGCCTGTAATCCGGACCTCGACCACATCTATGTCTATGCTAAGGCCAAACATTTGCCGGCGGCCCAGAGACCCAGGGCCTACTGGGCGCGTGTACGGCTAGTCCAGGAGCTACGCGCGGCGCGCTTCGATCATGTTGTGCTGGCCGCCGCAAGCTACTACGCGCGGGGCCTCGAGTTCGCTCGCTGGCTGCCGACCGCGCGCATCATCGGATTTGCATCCGAGTCCGGCATTCGCCGCAGTCTTGATATCGCCTTGCGGCGCGACACGCAGCCCCGTCACGAGGTCGAGGATCTGTTTCAGCTCCTCGAGCCCCTGGGGGTGACCGATGATCCTCCTGCCGCCCGCGTCGTCGCCGAACCCGCTCGTCGCGCCCAGGTTCGATCCCTGATCGAGGCCGCCTTTGAGTCGGTCGCGCCCCTGGCCGTACACATAAGCGCCCGGCATCCGACCAACCGCTGGCACGCCGATGGCTATGAGGCGCTCATCCGGGCGCTCACCGCCCAGGGGCGCAAGATCCTCCTCCTCTGGTCCCCGGGCGAAGTGAACGATCCGGCGCATCCCGGCGATGACGCCCTTGCGCGACGCATTACGCAGGCGGCGGGAAACAGATCCTTGCTGGCGCTTCCCACGCGCGACCTGGGGACCTTGATCGCAGCCCTTGATGCCTGCCAGGGAGCCATCTTGAGCGACGGCGGGGCCATGCACATTGCCGCAGCCCTGCGAAAGCCCCTGGTCTGCTTCTTCGGAAATAGCGACGCCAGGCGCTGGCACCCGTGGCAGTGTCCCCATGTCATCTTGCAGCCCGAAAGCCGCAATGTCGGCGACCTTGCTGTCGAACGAGTCCTCGAGGCCGCGGAGGCGCTCTTTCCGCAAAACCAGGAGACCACGACCTCCTTAGGACGCTACAAGAGCAACGATTCGTAAAGGGCCTCGAGCCGGGCAGCGCTTACCGACCAGTCAAGGTTTGCCACGGCGTGGGCCCGGGCGGCCGACCGCAAGGGCGCGAAATCCGCCAGCCGGTCCAAAACGTCAACAGCCTTTTGGTAGAGGCCGGTCGTATCGCGGGGGTCATTCACAAGGAATCCTGTTGCACCATGAGTCAGCGTTTCGCTGATGCCTCCTACCCTCGTACTGATAGTGACGCAGCCTGCGGCCAAAGACTCGATAACAGCCATACCCTGCGTCTCGGCCAGGCTAGGCAATAGTGTGACGTCGATGGCTCGATAAAGCCAAGCAAGGTCCGTTTGCGGCATGGCCGGCAACGCCCGAAAACTCCCGCTCGCGGCCAGCCGCCTCTCCCGCACGCGGGAGGCGACAAAGCCGCTCTCGCCCGACGGACGTTCGGGGTCGGCGCCCACGGCCAGGATGAGGAGCGGGGCCCGGCGCTCAAGAAGGCGTTCGGCCACGGCTAGGAACGCGGGATAGCCTTTGATATCGTGCTTGCGGCCGATGAAGGCAAGGACCGGGGTCTCGGCGCTCACGCCGAGGCGCTCTTTCGCCATGGCCACCTCCGATGGAGCAACGGGCGCGAAGAGCCGCGTATCGACCCCGTTGCGTATCGTCACGATGCGATCGGGCGGATAGCCCATGTGGGCAAGGCTCGCCGCGACATAGTTGGAAACGGCGACGTAACGATCCGCAAGCCCGCGTGAGGCACGCGGGTGCTGGCTCACCACATGGGCATGCACGACGACGGGGGGGCGGGCACCCAAGCGGCGCCCGAACTCCCGCACATCGAACTCGAGCTGGTGGGCATGAACGAGGTCGGGCCGCACCTTCTTACAGCTCTCCACAAAGCCCGTCGCGAGGGTCATGCCGGGGGGCCGCAGGCCAAGCTTGCAAAGCCGAGTATAG
>DAIDMD010000099.1 GCA_027449165.1 Acidiferrobacter sp.
CGCCCAGAACGCCTGGGCCTCGCGCTCTACATCGATCGGGGAATAACGGTCGTCCATCGAACCTTGGGCTCGCTTCACTTTGGCAAGGCCCTTATTATCCATGGATTCGCCCGGCGCGTCTTGGGGGAGGCGCGCCGCTTCGGGCCGCCCGCCCTCAGGCCTCCCGGCCTTTGGCGCCGCCGCCGTGGCGGGCGATGAAACCGGTCACGAAGTCGCGCAATCGGGGCAGACCCCGGTCGCGGAAACCGCGGCGCTCGGCCTTTCGATCAACCTCCGGGAGCCCCCAACGGCAACCGAGCATGGCCTTCATGACATACATCGCCTCGGCGCGCGGGCCCTTCGCGCAGCGCAGGAGATAGCCCGCGGGCTCGCGCGCGACCGTCTCGCGGAAGCCCTCGGCCTGGGCGTCCGCGAGCAGGGGCGCGCGCGCCGGGATGTTGATATAGGCAAGGCCGAGGTCCTGGGCGACGAGCGGACCATCCTTGGGCCCCTTCCTCTCGCCCGGCTCCCGGAAATCCACGACCGCATGGACGCCTTCGGCCGCCAACCGGCGCAATTCCCGTTCGCTGGGGGCACCCCCGACATAGACGTCGACGGCGACTTTCACGAAATTCATGGCATCACCTCCAGGGCATGGGGATCGATGGGGTTCGCGGATCGGGATGTCAGCCTTGCGGGCTTGCCTGCATGTCCTCGCAGTATTCCCGCAACTGCGGCGGCCGTTGCGACGGACACGCGCCACACGCGGCGTTTCCCGGGACCGCGTAATCGATGAACTTGGGATAAGGGAGCTTAAGCTCCCGCATGATGGCAAGAAACTCTTCGAGGGTCCGCCCCCACCCAGACGCCGATTGCGCTTGCGTTCCTGGGCGATGGTGGACACCCGCCGGTCCTGATAATCGTGACCGGGATAGACGAGCTGGTCGTCTGGCAGGGTGAACAGGCGCTCGTGCACGCTCTTGTAGAGGGCGCGCGCGTCCCCGTTCTGAAAATCCGTGCGCCCGCAGCCGTCGATCAGCAGGGCATCGCCCGTGAAGACCTTGTCGCCGGCCACATAGGCCATAGGCGCGGCGGTATGGCGCGGCTCGAGCGTGACGGCGCCCATGACAAGCGGCTTGCCATCCTCGATGGCCGCATCCGTGCATGCCAACCCCTCGAGCGCGGCCACGACGATGCGGCTGCCGGTCTCACGCTTCAGGCGTCGCCCCGAGGTGATGTGGTCGGCATGCACGTGGGTCTCCACAGTGTAGGCAAGTTTCAACCCGAGCTCGCGCACCACCCCCAGATCACGCTCCCAGGCGGGCAACACCAGATCGATGAGCAGCGCCTGCTTGGTGTCCTCGCAGCCAAGCAGGTAGGTATAGGTGTTGGACAAGGGCTCGACGAGCTGGCGGAAGATCATCCGGTGCCTCCACGAAGTCTCGGTATCCTTTTATGGAGGCCATGAAGCGAAGTCTCGAGCAGACTCGCCACGGGTGCCGGCGGAGACCGCCATCGAGACCCGAACACCAACGATCGCCGCGCATTCCCAAGACCCCACCAGGAAAGCCGGCGTTACATTCGACGGGACAACCATGTCGCGGCCGCTGATCACACGCTCTTTGGTCGACCTCGCCATGAGCGGCCAATCCATTCCGGCCCATCCCGCCTTGAAGCGACCCAAGCAAGCCTACACGCCGCGGTCCAGGAGGCCCGCGCCTTTATCGGTCGTTGTACCAAAGCACGCGCAAAGCGCCCGCCGCTGCTGCAGATCGCGTCAGCGCAGGTCAGGCTTGTCCGACGAGGCGAAGATGAGATTCTTGGGGTGGCCCTTTGTCGCCGCATGCAGTAAGGCCAGGGAGAAGGTCGGATAACCGCCTTCCGAGCCGGTCTTGCGTAGTTCGACGCCGCAACGGCGCCGCGGCTTATTGACACAGGCGACGAAATGGCGTTGCGCGGTTTCGTCGGGGCGCGCGTCGGCCGAAGCCCGCCCCTCGAGGAGCCGCACCAAGCACCGGTCGGAGGCTTCAAATGCGCCCAAGGGGTCGAATAGTGTTTCGACTGAGCAACCCGCCGGGTCGCGATGGACATGCTGCTGGGCTTCAGCGCGCAATCCCGTGGGCTTTTCGTCCAACCAGGTCATCCCGTCATCCGCATCCAAAACCCCCAGGCGCTCCACCAATTCGTCGAATCTGCGGGCATGCCCATACCGCTCTTCGCGATAGAGCCTGCGCGCGACCTCGCGGCGGCACCGCTTGGGGACTGGATGCCCATTGCCGGCCGAACGACTGGTCCTGCGGACTATGCGTCCTCGCTGCGCTCTCCCTGGCGCGCAGCGCCTGGTGACCAGGGGCTCCAGCAGTTTGCGAAGTTACGCGTAGTCCCTGGTCGCACGACTCAACCTCGCAACGCCATGGCGCGCAGCAGCGCGTCGATCTGCCCGAATGCATCCTGCTGCCACTGTTCGGGTGTGCGATCACCCAGCGCGCGCGTGTCTTCGACGAAGCGCCTCACGCAGGTAGGCCCATGACCCTCGAGGGCGTCGAATTTGTCGGCGATGTGCCGGAAACCGCGCTCGCCGCTGGGATGCCTCAGTAGTGGGCGACATTCCGGTGCCAGCACCTCGATGCCGCCAGGGTAATTCCGCACGCAGTAGTAGATGTCGTAGGCGTCCTTCTGCTTGTAGCGGCCCGCCAGTGCGTGACCTTTCATCGCCAGCAGAGCGGGGATCGAGCACACCGCGATCTCCACACGGTTGGTCCCGCCGTCTGGCATCAGGCCCGCCACAGCGACCAGTTGGTAGAACCGCATCGCCAGGTCGGCGCCATCGGCCCGCTGCACCGCGAAATCACTGATCAACGGAGGATCATTCTTGACGATTTCCGCGTCACGCGGCATCAAGAAATCGACCACAACGTCGATCGCTTCTCCATCGTCCCGTGCGGGAACCTGGCGAACCAGTTGGAAGCGCCGAAGCCCTTCGCGCTGGGCGTATCCATGGCCTTGAAGCGCGCCGATCAAGGTTGCGTACTCGCCGTTGCCGAGCGCTTCCGCGTCCAGGCCGACGTCCACGTCGAGCGTGCCCACATGAGGCATGTCCTCGTTGGCCAGCAGCAGCCAAGGAACCGCTCCGCCGATGATGGCGAACTTGCCCTTGAAACTGCCGAGTATCTGACCGATCTCAATCAGCACGGATTTGACTGCCGCGGTCGTCCGGTCGTCGTATCCGGCGGCCGACTGTGGTTCCTGACGTGTCATTTGGGCCACGAGAGCCTTTCTCGGCGCAAGTGCTCGGCCGCCTCGGTGCCGCGTTCGCCGGCAATGGATAGATCAAGGTAGGTTTGGACCGGGCTCGTGCAGACCGCACCCGGCGCGGGTTCAATCGTGTCGGCCATCAGTCCCAAGTCCTTCGGCACGGTGATGACGACGTTCTCGCCTTTCGAGGCAGGCGCGAGCTTCAGCGCTGCCTGGAGCTTGCGCAGACCTTCCTCATCGGCAAAGAAGTAGTGCGTGCCGATGCGCCCGTAAGGCGCAAGCCATTGCGCTGCCGAGAAGGAGGCGAAGGCGGCACATCCCACGCCGCCTTCGGCGCGCAGTGCGCCACGGGCCGCGTCTTCGAACGCGCTGCCATGCAATGGCGTGTAGAATCGCAGCCGCTTACCGGGCGGTGCCATGTAGCTGTCCCGCCACGCGTCGAGCAGTGCGCCCGACCCTAAGAGGACAAGCCCCTCATCTGCCGCGCGCGCCCATTCCCGATCAATCAAGCGGGCGCGCACATTACTGACGTGCCCAAGACTGACTCCGGATATTTTCGAGAGTTCGGTGACGCGCCATGCGCGGCCAGGCTCGCGCAGCATGGCGCGTAGAACCTGGGCCGCCTTGGGCCTGAACAGGGACTTCAGGTCGCGTCGCACGGTTGCGGGCTTGCTTGCCACCATGCGCTCGATGAACACGCTACCGAATGCAATTCGGGCGTTCCCCTCAAGGTCGAGATAGCCGACGCCCTTCTCTTCGCACAACTGCCTCACCGCGGGTGAGATGTAAGGCGCCATGAAGACGGGTGTGGCATGCGGGGCCTTCTGCAACACGTAGTCCCGCAATTCCAGCAGCGCCGAACGGGCGTATCGTGGTTGGCCATTCGACTTGTACTCGCAGATGAGCGCGTGCTGCCGCTTATCTGCGAGTAGCCGGGCGATCAAATCCGGCCCCCAGCCACCGGACACGACGTCGACCTCGATACCTTCGATTTGAAGGACCGGGATCTTCTCGAGCAACTGTCGCAACGCCTCGCCAGCGCGCGCTACTTCCTCTTTCATTGAGAGAACGTGTTTCAGCATCTGCTGAATGTACCATGTTTAGTGATAAACGGCCAGATTCCACGCTTCGCCCAGATTTCAACAATCTCCCCGGCACCAAGGAGCACTGAAACAGCCCGCCGGGGCCGTGGGCTCCCGATTGACGGGCGGAGCAATCAGGAGCGCCATGGCCGCCGACCGTCAAGAGGTGCCGCCTTGCGACTGTCCCAAGGCCTCTTTTGGTGTCGCCATAACAGCATCGCGGCAACACGTCACGCTGACGTGTTGCCGCTCGCGACATACCCAAAGAACGTGTCGCAAATAAAGATGTTCAACAACATGACAACCGCTTCGGGCTGGACCCGGAATCCGGCCTCAGCGCACGGATGCAGGCTTCATGCGGCGTCGCCACCCGGCCACGGCCACAATGAGCGCGAGCACCGCCAGGACGCCGGTGTTGCCGAAACGGTCATAGGGCGTGAGCCCCGCGTAGGGCTGGGCGACCACCGTCAAGACGCCCTCGCGGAACGGGGCGAGCCGGGCACGGATCTGCCCGGTGTGGCCGACGAGCGCGGTGATGCCGTCATTGGTCGCGATCATCATGTCGCGCCCGGCCTCGGCGGCGCGCATCTGCGCGATCTGGAACTGCTGGGCGGCCTCGTTCGAATGCCCATACCATGAGTCATCGCTGGCATTCACGAGCAGGGTCGCACCCGGCAGGCCCTGGGTGACCAGGGGGCCATAGGCAACCTCGTAACAGATCGTCACGCCGACGCGCGCGTGCGCGACGGGCAAGGGGGCCTCCGCGCCATGCCACGGGGTAAAGCTTGCCATCGGGATGTGCAGGATATCGAGGACCGGATTCAAGAGTGCCGGCCACGGCAGATACTCGCCGAACGGTACCAGATGGCGCTTGCGGTAGAAGCCGTCATGGCGTCCGATACTCATGACCGCGTTGTAGATGGGCCCGTTCGGATCGTTGGCATTGCCCTCGATGAGGCCGAACAGGAAGTGACGGCCGCCGACGCGCGCCAGGCGTTGCATGTAGGGTATGAACCGCCGCCGCAGCTGATGCGAATAGGC
>DAIDMD010000100.1 GCA_027449165.1 Acidiferrobacter sp.
CCGCTCGCCAAGATCGCGGCGCGCGCGATGATGGGGCTTTCGCTCGAAAGCCAGGGAGTCGTCTCCGAGGTGGCGCCCAGCTATTGCTCGGTGAAGGAGGCGGTATTCCCCTTCATAAAATTCCCGGGAGTCGATACCGTGCTCGGGCCGGAGATGAAGTCGACCGGTGAGGTCATGGGCATAGGCCGAAGTTTCGGCGAGGCCTTCGCGAAGTCGCAGATCGCCGCCGGTGCCGCCATACCGCGCGGCGGCCGTCTGTTCATTAGCGTCCGCGACCGCGACCGGACCGCGGCGGTGTCGATCGCCCGCTACTTCGCCGACCACGGCTTCGAGCTTTTGGCGACGCGGGGTACGGCTGCGGCGCTCGCGGCGGCGGGACTTGCGGTGCGCGCGGTCAACAAGGTCTCCGAGGGCCGTCCGCACGTCGTGGACATGATCAAAAACGACGAGATCGATATCATAGTCAATACCGTCGCCGACCGGCAGAGCATGGCGGACTCCTATCTGATCCGCCGCGAGGCCTTGCAGCACAAAGTCACGAACTATACGACGCTCGCGGCGGCGCGGGCGGCGTGCGAGGCCCACGGGCAGACGCAGGAGTTCGAGGTGCGGTGTTTGCAGGACTTACATAAGGAGGTTGCGCATGACTAAAGTTCCTCTCACGGTAAGTGGCGCAGAAAAGCTGAGGCAGGAGCTGCACCGCCTGAAGACCGTCGAGCGGCCGCGAATCATCCAAGCGATCGCCGAGGCGCGGGCGCACGGCGACCTGTCGGAAAACGCCGAATACCACGCGGCCAAGGAACAGCAGAGCTTCATCGAGGGGCGGATCAGCGCCATCGAGTCCAAGCTCGGCCACGCCCAGGTCATAGATCCCCTGACCGTCAACGCCCAAGGACGCGTGGTGTTCGGCGCCACCGTCGAGCTCTTCGAGGAGGATGGGCAGCGCGAGGTGATCTATCAGATCGTCGGCGACGACGAGGCCGACATCGTGGAAGGGAAGATATCGATCAGCTCCCCCATCGCGCGGGCCTTGATCGGCAAGGAAAGCGGGGATGTCGTCGAGGTGCTGGTCCCCGACGGCACCCGTCAGTATGAAATCCTGGTTATCCGTTACGTCTGATTCGCCGGCGGAGACATCGCGCGCGACGGGGCTCGCGCGGGTCGCGGCGGTCCTGTGGATGGGCAGTCTGTGGACCGTGGCCGGCGTGGTGCCCCTGTTGTTCTGGCGGCTTCCGCAGGCGGTCGCGGGCGCGCTCGCCGGCGATCTGTTCGCCGCCGGACAGGGTCTCGGCCTCATCCTCGGCGGGGTCGTGGCGGCGGCGGTGCGGCCCGGGCGCTGGCGCCGCCTGGCGCGGACCGCCTGGGCGCTCGATGCGGTCTTCGTGCTCATCATCCTGCCGGTCATGGCCGCGTTGCGCGCCACCCCCCATTTCGGGCCGGGAAGCCCCTCCTGGACGCCCTTCATGGCCCTGCATGCCGTCTCCACCACGATCTACCTGGCCGAAGGGGTGCTGGGGCTCGCGGTCGTGGCCCGTGCCCTGTAAAAGCGGGGATCCCGGCCGTGGCCCGCAATCGCTGGATGG
>DAIDMD010000101.1 GCA_027449165.1 Acidiferrobacter sp.
CCCTTGCTCTATCGGTTTTACGAGATCCTGCAGGTCTATGGGACCACCCTCAAGGCGTTGATCCACGAAAAGTGCGGAGACGGCATCATGAGCGCCGTCGATTTCGAGATGGATATCGAGCGCGTGCCTGATCCCGGAGGCGATCGTATCAAGATCACGATGAACGGCAAGTTTTTGCCCTATCGGGTCTGGTGAGCCCGCGAAGAAGGGCCATGTCGCCGCCGATCTCCCGGGCCGCATGTCGCGATCCGGGCCGGCGGGCCTTGGGAGGGTCCTGTCCTAGTTGCCGCGCGCCTCGCGCAGAAGGATCGGTTTCAGGTTCAGTTGCGCGAGGACTCGGCGCGCGTGGCCGATCGCTTGCTGCGCGAGCGGTCCGATGCGGACGCGGTAAAAGGCCCCGCGCCCGGTGATGCTGACCTTCTCGATGTAGGACCCGAGGCCGCGCAGCGCGAGTTCGGCGCGCAGCCGGTTGGCGTCGGCGATGTCCGGGAACGAGGCGGCCTGGAGGATGAATCGGCCTGGCACGATCCGGACCGGCCCGGACGTCGCGGCCTTCTCCGGCGCCTCGTGCGTCGCCGACGGCGCGGTGCCTTGGGCCGGCCGGGCGGGCCGCCGGACCTTCCCGTGCAGTTCCGGGAGGATGGTATAGAAATCGAACTGGGTGGCGGCCGGCAGACCCGGAGCCGGGCCCTTCGGCTTGGGGGCCGGCGGCGGCGCCAGCACGGTGACCGGCTGGCGCGCCACGGCGCTGGGTGCGGCCGGCCGGGCCTTCTTCGGGTGCCGGGCGGCGCGATGCGCGATCAGGAGTCCGAGCAACAGCCCGACGACGAGGGTGACCCCCCCGACGACCCAGGGTTTGGCGCTCCCGGGCCGGGCCGCCCGCCGCCTGCGTCCGTCCGCCATCTTACATGGTCTCCGGGGCGCTCACGCCGAGCAGGCCCAAGCCGTTGGCCAGGACCTGACGGGTGGCGGCGATCAGCGCAAGCCGCGCGTCGCGCAGCGGCGGATCGACGCTGAGGAAGGCCTGGGCGTTGTAGTAGGTGTGCAGGTCGCCGGCCAGTTCGCGCAGATAGTAGGCGATTTGATGGGGCTCGCGGGCGGCGGCGGCCTCCCAGACGACGTCGGCGAAGCGCCCGAGGGTGCGCTGGAGCGCATGCTCTTCCGGGGCCTCGAGCAGCGCCAGATCGGCCTGGACGAGGTCCGCATGCGACAGACCGCGCTCGGCGAGCTGGCGAAATACGCTGCATATCCGCGCATGGGCGTACTGCACGTAGTACACGGGGTTGTCGTTGGACTGCGATTTGGCAAGATCCAGATCGAAGTCCATGTGCTGCTCGCTCTTGCGCAACACGTAGAAGAAGCGCGCGGCGTCGTTGCCGACTTCGGCGCGCAGCTCCCGAAGGGTGACGAACTCGCCGCTGCGGGTGGACATCTGGGCGCGTTGTCCGCCCCGGTAGAGGATCGCGAATTGGACGAGCAGCACCTCGAGGCGGCCCGGATCCTCGCCCAAGGCCGCGAGCGCCCCTTTGACGCGCGGGACATAGCCGTGGTGGTCGGCACCCCAGATGTCGATGAGGGTCTGAAAGCCGCGCTCGCACTTTTCGAGATGGTAGGCGATGTCGGACGCGAAGTAGGTGGGCGCGCCGTTTTCCCGCACCACGACGCGATCCTTCTCGTCGCCGTAGCGCGTGGCCCTAAACCACAATGCCCCGCCGTCCTCGTAGAGGTCGCCGCTCGCGCGCAGACGGCTCATCGCGCGGTCCACGGCCCCGCTTTCCACGAGACCCCGTTCCGAGTACCACCGGTCGTAACGCACGCCGAACGCCGCCAGATCGTCTTTGATGTCCGCGAGCATGGCGTCCAGGCCGAAGGCGTGCAGGACGCGATATTGGGGACCCAGGGCCGCTTTGAGGCGCGCGATCCAGGCGTCCATGAGCGCGTCGGCATCGAGGTCCGGGTTGGCCGCCAGGATGTCTGCGACCGGCCGCCGCAAGGACTCGCCCTCGGCCCGCGCCAGATCCCGCGCGATATCGGTCACATAGGCGCCGCGGTAGCCGGTGTCCGGGAAGACGATGGCCTGGCCGCCCACCTCCATGTAACGCAGCCATACGCTCAACGCCAGGATATCCATCTGGCGGCCCGCATCGTTCACGTAGTATTCGCGCACGACCTCATAGCCGGCGAAGGCGAGCAGGCGACCTAAGGAGTCGCCGTAGGCCGCCCCGCGGCCGTGACCGACGTGCAAGGGTCCGTTGGGGTTGGCCGACACGAATTCGAGAAGGATCTTCCCCGGCCGCGCCGGATGTTGCCCATGGGCCCCTTTCGCCCGCAGGATCTCGCGCACGAGATCGTGAAACGCCGACTTCGCCACGAAGACGTTGAGGAAACCCGGTCCCGCGATCTCGATGCGCTCGATCAGGGGCGATGCGCCGAGGGCGGTCTTGAGCTCTTCGGCCAGCGCCCGCGGCGCGCGCCCCGCGGCGCGGGCGGCAGCCAGCGCGAAGTTCGTCGAAAAATCGCCATGGCCCTCTTGGCGCGGGCGCGCGATTTCCGGGGCCGGCAGGCCGGCGGGCAGGCGCCCCTGGGCGACGAGGGCCGTCACGGTTTCCTGGAAAAGGGCGGCAAGGGCGTATTTCACGTCAAGATCCTGTGAGGAGAAGCGGCATCTTATCAGAGGCGTGCCCGCGCGGCGCAAGATCGCGTGCGCGCCGGCCCGCGCCAGCCCCCCCGCTCACGGCCCGAGCAGCCCCTCGACCTCGCGGATGCCCGCCCGATGCATGGGCCGGCCGTCGACCGGCGAGACCGGGAGTTCGCGGATCGCCTCGGGGCTTAGCACATAGAGGGCGAACGAGGTCTCCCCGGCCACGAACCGGAACACCGGTACCGCCACGGCCCGGTCGTCGTTGTATCGCAACCGCCTTTCCTCCATGGCGTAGGGGATCCCGTGGTTGTCCAGGAACAGGCTCAGGTCCTCCGGCGCGGGGGCGGCCAGATGGAGCTGGACCTCTGGGAAACGGGGGACGGCGCCGCTCAAGACCTCGCCTACGAGTTTCGGCGAAAATTCCCGCAGGAGCGTCATCGCCTCCAGGGCGCTCGCGCGCAGCGCGTGCAGGACGGCCTGGGAGTCCTTCTGGAAAAGCGCGAGGTGTTGTCTCAGGGCGGCCTCGATCTCGTCGTTGCCGGGCCAGTTCTGCTCCTCGGGCAGGCTCAGGCGGTGGGCCGCCTTGCGCTTGGCGCTCTGAAAGTCCCGGACGCCCTCTTCGGCCATGATCCGGGCGGCCTCGAGCACGATCTTTTGGCGGGCCGCCGCGCAGGCCCGGCCGCGGGGCTTGGTGAGGCGTGTGTGGCGTCCCATTTTTTAGAAGAGTCCGCTGCTGCGGATGCTCTGCGCCGGCAGCGGCCCGATGTGCCCGCCCCCGCCCCCCTTCTTGGGAACCGTGCCCTTTATGAAGTATTCGCGCATGGCCGCCGGATTCGTCTTGCTGCAAGGCAGCCCGGTATGGCGGTTGATGATGGCGGTCACGATGCCGCGCGGTCTTGCGAACGGGGTGTCCGGCCGTCCCGCCAGTGCGGCGCCCATGTACTGGACCCAGATCGGGAGCGCCGCGTGGGCGCCCACTTCGTAATGGCCGAGCGATTTCGGGACCGGGAAGCCCACCCAGACGGTGGTCTCGAGGTAGGGGCTGAACCCCGAGAACCAGGCGTTGCGCTCGTGGTTCGATGTCCCGGTCTTGCCCGCCAGATCGATGCGCTTGAGCGAGAGCGCGAGCTGCCCGGTGCCCGAGCGGATCACGCTCTGCATCATGGTGGTCATGATGTAGGCGTTCTGCGGGCTGATCGCCTGGACCGCGAAATGGGGCGTCCCGTCGATCGGGACGCTCGTGTCCGGCGACGGCGGCACGACCAGCGGCTTGGCGTGCCAGATCGTCTTGCCGCGCTCGTCGACAATCTTGCGGATGAAGTACGGGCGGATCCTAAAGCCGCCGTTGGCAAACACCGTGTAGCCGCGCGCCATCTCAAGCGGCGTCAGCGTCGCGCTGCCCAGCACGAGCGAGAGGCTGTGCGGGAGCTGGGAGGCTTGGAAGCCGAAGCGTTCCGCGTAGTGCACGGCGTAGCGTATCCCCACGGCGCGCAGGATGCGGATCGAAACCAGGTTGATCGATTGGGCGAGACCGACCTGCATGCGCGTCAGTCCGCGGAAGTGTTCCGAATAGTTGTGGGGCCGCCAGAGCTCGCCGTGGGCGCCGCTCAACGCCACGATCGGCGCGCCGCTAAAGAGGCTCGCCGCCGTGAAGCCCTTGGCGATCGCCGCCGAGTACACGAACGGCTTGAAGCTGGACCCCGGCTGGCGGTAGGCCTGGATGGCGTTGTTGAAGTTGTCGTGATAGAAGTCGAAGCCGCCGACCAGCGCCGCCACCGAGCCGTCGTGGGGACGCAGAGAGACGAGCGCGGCGTAGGGGCGGGGGATCTCGGCGAGGGCCCATCGGCCCGGGCCCTCGTGCTGCAGATAGATCACGTCGCCCACCTTCAGGATGTCGCCCGCCCGTTGGGGCGCGGGCCCCTCGGCGTTGACGGTGATGAAGGGCGCCGCCCACGAGAGTCCCGCCCACCCGACGTGCACCGAATGGCGGTCGAGGTCGTAGGCCTCTATCGAGTGCTGGCCGACCTTGGTCACGATCCCGGGGACGAGCCCTCCCACCGTCGTGTAGTGCCGCAGGTCGCGGTTCAGGCGATGCCGGGAGGTCTGCGCGTCGATCGGCACCACCGCCGTCGGTCCGTAGTAGCCGTGGCGGTGGTTGTAGGCGATCAGGCCGTCCTCGACGGCACGGTCGGCCGCCTCCTGTTCCCGGGCCCCGAGCGTCGTATAGACGCGATAGCCGCCGTCGTAGGTGGCCTTTTTCCCGAAATGCTTGACCATGTATTCGC
>DAIDMD010000102.1 GCA_027449165.1 Acidiferrobacter sp.
CACCCGCCCCCGCCACCGGCCGGTCACCGCACATCGCGCAGGGTCCCGATCCCGGCGCGGGCCTTAAGCCATGAACGAGACGATGGCATTACCGAAGCCCGAGCAGCTCACCTCGGTCGCCCCGGGACGCAGCCGCGCCAGATCGTAGGTCACCTGTCCGGCCGCCAAGGCCCCGCCGATGCCGCGTATGATCAGGTCGGCGGCCTCGGTCCACCCGATGTGGCGCAACATCATCTCTGCCGACAGGATGAGCGAAGCGGGATTGACCTTGTCCTGTCCGGCATAACGGGGCGCGGTCCCATGGGTCGCCTCGAACATCGCCACGCTGTCCGAAAGATTGGCGCCGGGCGCCATGCCGATGCCCCCCACCTGGGCCGCCAGGGCGTCGGAGATGTAATCGCCGTTGAGATTCAGGGTGGCGATCACGCTGTAGTCTTCCGGGCGCAACAGGATCTGCTGCAAAAAGGCGTCGGCGATGACGTCCTTGATCACCACCGAACCGCCGTCCGGGCGGGTGATCACGAGCCGGCCGTCCCGCTCGGTCGCCCCGAACTCGCGGCGCGCGAGATCCATGCCCCATTGACGGAACGCGCCCTCGGTGAATTTCATGATGTTGCCCTTGTGCACGAAGGTGACCGACGGGAGCCTATGGGCGACCGCGTACGCCAAGGCCCTGCGCGCCAGACGTTCGCTCCCCTCCTGCGACACGGGCTTCACGCCAATGCCCGAGGTCTGCGGGAAGCGGATCGAGCGTACGCCCAGGGTATCGATCAGGAATCCGATCAGCTGCCGCGCCTGCGGGGATTGGGCCGGCCACTCGATGCCGGCGTAGATATCCTCGGAGTTCTCGCGGAAGATGACCATGTCGGTCTTCTCCGGCTCCTTCAGGGGGCTCGGGACGCCCGCGAAGTAGCGTACCGGACGCAGGCACACGTAGAGATCGAGCTCCTGACGCAGCGTGACGTTGAGCGAACGCAGCCCGCCCCCCACCGGCGTCGTGAGCGGTCCTTTGATCGAGACCACATACTCGGCGATGTCGGAGAGCGTCTCCTTCGGGAGGTACTGGCCGGTGCGGGCATGGGCCTTCTCCCCGGCATAGATCTCGCGCCAGACGATGGAGCGTGCCGGGCCATAGGCCTTGGACACCGCGGCATCGACCACCCGCCGCATGACCGGCGTGATGTCGACCCCTATGCCATCGCCCTCGATGAACGGGATAATCGGGTGATCCGGCACCTGCAAACGGAAATCCGGCCCTACCGTGATCTTGTCCCCAGACCCTGCGCGATCGTTTGTCATGCTGTCCTCGTTGAGGCGCGGCCCATCCCGCGCGGTATAATATCGTCTAGGCCGATTGTAGCGGACCTATGGCGGACAAGACAGGATATGGCCCAGCTCATTCTCTTCAACAAGCCCTACGGCGTGCTCACGCGATTCACCGATCCTCACGGTCGGCGCACGCTGAAGGACTACATTCCGGTGCCGCACGTCTATCCGGCCGGCCGCCTCGATCTCGATTCGGAGGGCCTCATGCTGCTCACCGACTCGCCGCAGCTCGCCACGCGCATCACCCGCCCCGGGCGCGGCTGGCCCAAGACCTACTGGGCGCAGGTCGAGGGCGTGCCGAGCGACCGGGCGTTATCGGAACTGGCCGGGGGTGTGGTATTGGATGGTGTCCCCACCCGTCCGGCAGAGGTCGCCCGGCTCGCGGAGCCGACGCTTTGGCCGCGCGACCCGCCGATCCGGGTACGCCTGACCGTGCCGACGAGCTGGATCGCGCTCACGCTGCGCGAAGGCCGCAACCGCCAGGTCCGCCGCATGACCGCGGCCGTCGGCTATCCGACGCTGCGGCTCGTACGCCACGCCGTCGGCCCCTACACCTTGGACGGCCTGGCCCTGGGGGCCTACCGCACCGTGGAGGATCGCCATGGGCTGTGACATCCATGTGACGGCGGCGGCGGTCGTCCGGCGCGACGACCGCTACCTGCTGGTCGAGGAGATCGTCGGCGGCCGGCTCGTCCTCAACCAGCCGGCCGGCCATGTCGAGCCGCGCGAGTCGCTCGTGCAGGCGGTGGTGCGTGAGACCCTCGAGGAGACCGCCTGGGACTTCGTCCCGCAGGCACTGCTCGGCGTCTACCACTATGAAAGCGGCGAGGGTGTCGTCTATCTGCGGTTCGTCTTCACCGGCGCCGTGACCGCCCATCACCCGGATCGGGCGCTCGACACCGGCATCCAGCGCGCCGTCTGGCTCACGCGTACGGAACTCGCCGCACGGGTGCGCGACCATCGCGGCCCGCAGGTGCTGCGCGCGGTGGATGACTACGAAAGCGGCCGGCGCTACCCGCTCGAGACGCTCGCGTCGGCCCTATGAAGCGCCATATCGTGGTGGCGCTCTCCGGGGGGGTCGATTCGGCAGTGGCGGCGGCCTTGCTGCTGGAGCAGGGTTATCGGGTCACCGGCCTTTTCATGAAGAATTGGGAGGACGACGATACCGACGGGTTCTGCCCCTCGGCCGAGGACTACCAGTCGGCGCGGGCGGTCGCCGAACACCTCGAGATCCCCCTGCACGCCGCCAACTTCGCCCGCGCGTATCGGACGCGGGTCTTCGCGCGGTTTCTGCAAGACTGCGAGGCCGGTCTTACCCCCAATCCCGATATCCTCTGCAACCGCGAAATCAAATTCGACGTGTTCTGGCGCCATGCCCAGGGTCTGGGGGCGGATCTCATGGCGACCGGCCATTACGCCCGGATCGCGGAGCGCGGCGGCGTCCTGCGGCTCTTCGCCGGGCGCGACCCGGACAAGGACCAGAGCTATTTCCTGCATACCATCGATCGCGCCGTGCTGCCCTTTCTGCGGTTCCCGATCGGGGACTTCACCAAATCCGAGATCCGCGCACGGGCGCGGGCACTCGGGCTGTCGAACGCCGACCGTAAAGGCAGCAGCGGGATCTGCTTTATCGGCGAACGGCGCTTCCCGCCGTTTCTCAAGCGCTATCTTCGCGCGGCGCCCGGGCCGATCTATACGGTCGACGGCGCACCCAAGGGACACCACGAAGGGCTCATGTTCTACACCATAGGCCAGCGCCAGGGGCTAGGCCTGGGCGGTCCGGGCGCGGCCTGGTACGTCGCCGACAAGCGCCTGGAAGACAACGCGCTGATCGTCGCCCAGGGCGGCCTCCACCCGAGCCTGTACAGGCCCTCCTGCCGCACCGGGCCGGCGTATTGGCTGGGTCCGGCCCCCGCGTTCCCCTGGCGAGGCCTGACCAAGATCCGCTACCGTCAGCCGGCCCAGGAGGTCCGTGTCGAGCCGGACCCGGACACCCCCGAAGGGCTCATCCTGCGATTTGCCGAACCGCAGCGCGCGGTGACCCCGGGACAGTCGGCGGTCTTCTATGACGCCGAAGGCGTCTGCCTAGGGGGTGCCGTGATCGCCCTCGCCCCCCGGACGCAGGGCATCCCGCACCCGGCGCCTGAGCGCCGGTAGGATAGCGGCCTCGAACCAGGGATGACGAGCCAGCCAGTGGTTATTGCGTCCGGAGGGGTGCGGCAACGGCCAGAGCGCGCCATAATCGGCGCCGCGACGCACGCGTTCGGCGAAGGCGAGACGGACATCGGGGTCCGGGAGGTGATAGGCTTGGGCATAGCGGCCGATGAGCAACGTCAGTCGAATCTCCGGCAGGAACGCCCGCAGGCGCGCGAACCATAAGGGCGCACAGCGGCGGCGCGGCGGATGGTCCCCGCGTAAGGCCGAGCCGGGATAGCAGAGGCCCATGGGGATGATCGCGAATGCGGGGCCGTAGAAGCCCGCACGGTCGACCCCGAGCCAGGCGCGCAACCGGTCGCCGCTCGGGTCATTCCAGGGGATGCCGGTCTCGTGCACGCGCCGCCCCGGGGCCTGGCCGACGATGAGTATGCGGGCGCCGTCGTGGGCCTGAACAACCGGGCGCGGCCCGTACGGCAGGTCGTCGCAGGCGCGGCAGGCGCGCGCCTCGGCCAACAGCACTCGCAAGGCAGGAGACACAGGGTCCGTCACGGGACCAGGATAAACGACAACGCACGACCGCGGCTAGATGCCGGAAGGACATTTGTGAGCGAACTCTCTGCACTCTCCCCCCTCGACGGCCGCTACGCCCGCGACACCCGGGCGCTGGCGCCGATCTTTAGCGAATGGGGCCTCATGCGCGCGCGCCTCAAGGCCGAGATCGCCTGGCTCGTCGGCCTGAGCGATGAGCCCGGCATCCCCGAACTGCCGCCGTTTTCGGCCTCGGCCCGCGACCGCCTGGCCGCGCTGATCGCCGACTTCGATGAATCCGCCGCGGGCGCCATCAAGGCCATCGAGGCCGAGACCAATCACGACGTCAAGGCGATCGAGTACTATCTCCGCGCCTTCCTGAAAGGCCACGACGATCTCAGGCCGGCCCTGGAATTCGTGCATTTCGCGCTCACCTCGGAAGACGTCAACAACGTCGCCTACGCGCTCATGGCGCAGGCCGGGCGCGACACGGTGCTCGGCCCGGCGCTCGACACCATCATCGCCGCCCTGGAAGAGCTCGCCCAGGCCACCGCCGCGATCCCCATGCTCGCCCGGACCCACGGCCAACCGGCCTCGCCGACCACCATGGGCAAGGAGATCCGGGTCTTCGTCACACGCCTTAAGCGGGCACGCGCCCAGATCCAGTCGGTCCCCTTGCCCGCCAAGATGAACGGCGCCGTCGGCAACTACAACGCCCACTACGCGGCCTATCCCGATGTCGATTGGCCGATGGTTTCGGCCCGCGTCCTCGCTGGTCTGGGACTTACCCAGAACCCGCATACCACCCAGATAGAACCGCACGACGGCCTGGCCGAACTTTGCCACGCCGTAGCCCGCGCCAACACCATCCTGATCGACCTGGCGCGCGACCTCTGGGGCTACATCTCGCTCGGCTACTTCCGGCAAAAGACGCGCGCGGGCGAGGTCGGCTCGTCGACCATGCCGCACAAGGTCAATCCGATCGATTTCGAGAACGCCGAGGGCAATCTCGGCCTGGCCAACGCCCTCCTCGAACACCTCGCGGCCAAGCTCCCGATCAGCCGTTTCCAGCGCGACCTCAGCGATTCGACGGTGCTGCGCAACCTGGGCAGCGCCTTCGGTTACGCCCTCCTCGCCTACCGCGCCTGCGGGCGCGGACTGGCCAAGCTCCTGATCGACGAGGACCGCCTGCGTGCCGACCTCGAGGGCCGCGTGGAGGTCCTGACCGAGGCCGTGCAGACCGTCATGCGCCGCTACGGGCTGGCCGGCGGCTACGAGGATCTGAAGGCCTTGAGCCGGGGGCGAGCCCTCACGGAGCAGGATCTGCGCGGCTTCATAGACGGGCTGGCGTTGCCGGAACGGGCCCGGGCGGCGCTGCGCGCCCTGAGCCCGGCGACCTATGTCGGCAACGCGCCGGACCAGGCGAAAGGCGACTCAAGGCCTTGAAGTCGCCGGCCGACGCCCGCAGATAGGGGCCATGCAATACCGCGACTATTATCGCATCATGGGGGTCGAGCGCACGGCAAGCGCCGAGGAGATCAAGCGCGCCTACCGTAAGCTCGCGCGGCGCTACCACCCCGATGTCAGCAAGGAACCCAAGGCCGAGGAGCACTTTAAGGAGATCGGCGAGGCCTACGAGGTGCTGCGCGACCCGGAGAAACGCGCGGCCTACGACCGCCTGGGCAGCCAATGGCAGGCCGAGCAGGAGTTCACCCCGCCCCCGGGATGGCAAGCCGCGCACGGCGCGGGCGCGCACGTCTTCGAGGGGGAGCAGTTCAGCGACTTTTTCGAGAGCCTCTTTGGCGGCGGACACCGCGGCCATGGCCGCGCGGCGCGCGGCGCCGACGAGGTCGCCCATCTCACGGTCACGCTCGAGGAGGCCTTTCACGGGGCCACGCGGCCGTTGCGGCTTACCATCCCGCAGCATGACGCCCGGGGCCGCGTGACCCATGAGGCGCGCACGCTCAATGTCCGCATACCGAAAGGTGTCCGACCGGGCCAGCAGATCCGGTTGGCGGGCCAAGGCCATCCGGGCCCCGCGGGCGCCGGAGATCTCTATCTCGAGATCGCGATCGCGCCGCATCCGTTATACCGCCTGGACGGCCGCGACCTCTATCTCACCGCGCCGGTGAGCCCGTGGGAGGCCGCGCTCGGCGCGCGCCTAAAGGTCCCGACACTGGCCGGAACCGTGGAGCTTAGGCTGCCGGAGGGCTCGCAATCGGGGCAAAAACTGCGGCTCAAGGGGCGCGGGATGCCCGGGAACCCCCCGGGGGATCAGTATGTCCTGATCGAGATCGTAAACCCCAAGGCCGATAGCGAACACGCCCGCGAACTCTATCGCACCATGGCCCGCGACCTGGCCTTCAATCCCCGCGCACACTGGGGGGCGGCATGACCGACGTCCTCGAAGGGTTGCTCTTAGACGAGTTCGCGGTGGTGACGCGCGCCGAACTCTGCGGCATCGGCCGGATCACCCCCGAGGAGCTGGACGCCCTGACCGCCCTTGGGGTCATAAAGCCGCGCGACGACGGCTACCCGGCGGTCTGTCTGGGCCTCGTGCGGCGCGCCGCCCGCCTGAAAAGGGGCCTCGAGGCCGACTGGGAGCTGGTGGCGGTCATCATGGATCTCTTGCAGGAGATCGAGGCCCTCCAAGACGAGGTACGGAGCCTCAAGGCCCGCCATCCGCAACCTCGGGCAACACACGACACGCCGCCCGAGACGTCCTAACCGCGCCTAACGCCGCCGCAGTCCCGGAATGCCGGACACCGGCGCAGAGGGGGGGAGCACATAACCACATCCGCACCGCTCGGCTCCGGCTGTGAGCACGGCCGTGCAGTGCGGGCAGGTGATCGTCATCGCGACCACTCCAGCGCCGAACACGTAGCCGCAGGCACAGCGCTCCACGGCCTTCGGCAAGGTCGCCGTGCAGACCGGACATTCCTTGTCGGCGGTGGCCACAAGCGGTGGTTCCTTGTGTGCGGCTTTGCGGTGACCGCCCCGGTCGGCGGCCGGTTCATGCGCCACGGCCTCCTTGTCGGCGGTGGCCACATGGGGGGATTCCTTCCGCGGGGCCTGGTGGTGACCCTCCCGGTAGGCGGCCAGTTCACGCCCGAGGGCCTCTTTATCGGCCAGGGCCAGGGCGAGCGCGTGACTTTGCGTGCGATCCCCGGGGTGCAACGCGACCGCCCGGCGCAGGCGCTCGGTCTCATCATGGGCCTGTTTGTAGCGCGCCGCGAGGTATTCTCCGTAGAGGCGCTCCTGGTCCTCCTCGGTCTCGCTCGTCAAGGCCTCCACATAACCGCAGAACGGGCAGGCGCGGGAATCCCGCGCATAATGGCGGGCGCACGAGGGGCATGCCTTGCGGTACAAGGTGGAAATCGCGTCTTCCGTCATGACACCTCCTTCCCCTTCAACTATACAACGCCCACACCGCTTGTGAAGGCGCGCCTGTCGGCCCAACACTGCCGCCTACTCGTGCCGCGCAAGGAGGTGTCGGCCGCAGGCCCGGTCGGTATCCTACGGCCACACGGCCCGCTTCGGGATTTGGCGGGAGGTATCGCCGCTTTCCCACAGCAAGGAGTCCTTGCGCGCCGTCCGGAAAACGGCCATCGGGGTTCCAAGGGGCCGCGGGCCGGGCTCGCCAGCGGGCGCAGACCGTCCGATCGCGAACCCAAAACGCTCCATCCCGGCACCCCGGCCGGATAGTTGGCATGGGTGTCTCAACAGGCCCCGGCGGCCGCGACCGGCGGTTTTGCGCCCCGCCGAAGGTCCGCCGGCTCAGGCCCCGCCGCGTGGCACGGGCGCTATTTTTTGCTCGACGAGGCGGCGGTCTCGGCCGAGCGGAACCCGATCTTGACGTGCGTCCCGTCGCAAAACGGCTTGTGTTGCGAGGCCCCGCAACGGCACAGGGCGACCGGTTTGCCCGCCTCGACCGGAAAACGGGCGCCGGTCGCGTCGACAATCTCGGCGCCCTCGACCAGATAGGGCCCGTCTGCTTTCACCGTGATCTTTGCCATTTCAGGAGATCTCCTAAGGGTTATTCATCCGTCACGCACCCGAGAGAGGCGTTCTGAACATTCTTGATGTATTTTTTCAGGGTCCCGCGCGTGGCCTTATAAGGCGGCATGCGCCAAGCCGCCCGCCGACGCGCCCACTCCGCATCGCTCACATCGGCCGACAGCTGCCTTGCCTGCGCGTCTATGGTAATCCGGTCCCCGTCCTGCACGAGCGCGATCGGGCCGCCCTCCTGGGCCTCGGGGACCACATGGCCGATGATAAAACCGTGCGACCCCCCCGAAAACCGGCCGTCCGTGATCAGCGCGACATCGCCGCCCAATCCCGCCCCCATCAACGCCGAGGTCGGCGTCAACATCTCCGGCATCCCCGGCCCGCCTTTGGGACCCTCGTAACGGATGATGACGACATCACCGCGCTGGATGCCCCCGGCCTCGAGAGCGGCCAACATCGCCTCCTCCGAGTCGAACACCCGCGCCGGTCCGGTAAACGAGAGGCCTTCTTTGCCGGTGATCTTGGCGACCGATCCCCCAGGGGCCAGATTACCCCTCAGGATCTGGATATGCGCGGTCTCTTTGATGGGCCGATCCCAGGGGCGGATCACCTGCTGCCCGTCGCGCAGGGGCGCGACCTCGGCGAGATTCTCCGCCACGGTCTTGCCGGTCACGGTCAAACACTCACCATGGATCAGGCCCTTCTCCCACAGAAGGCGCATGACCGCGGGCACACCCCCGGCCAGATGCAGATCCTCCATGACATAGGTCCCGCTCGGCTTCAGGTCGGCGAGCAGCGGCACCCGATCGCTCATCGCCTGGAAATCGTCCAAGGTCAGGGGCACATCGACCGCGCGCGCCATGGCGATCAGATGCAAGACGGCGTTGGTCGACCCCCCGAGCACCATGAGTACGGCAAGCGCGTTCTCGAAGGCCTCGCGCGTCATGATGTCGCGCGGCTTGATGTCCCGCTCGAGCAGCATGCGCACCACCGCGCCGGCACGCAGGCACTCCTCGCGCTTGCCCGGATCGACAGCCGGCGTGGACGAACTATAGGGCAGGCACATGCCCAAGGCCTCGATCGCCGAGGCCATGGTGTTGGCGGTATACATCCCGCCACAGGCGCCCGGGCCGGGGCAGGCATGGCGGATCACCTCGCTGCGCTGCTCTTCGGTGATCTTGCCGACCAGGAAGGCCCCGTAGGCCTGGAAGGCCGACACGATATCGAGGGTCTCGCCGTGCGCATGGCCCGGCTTTATGGTGCCCCCATAGATCATGAGCCCCGGGCGATTGATCCGCGCCATGCCGATGATGCACCCGGGCATGTTCTTGTCGCAGCCGGGCAAGGTGACCTGGGCGTCGTACCATTGCGCCCCCATGACCGTCTCGATGGAGTCCGCGATGAGGTCGCGCGACTGCAGCGAGAAGCTCATGCCGTCGGTCCCCATCGACATGCCGTCGGAGACCCCGACGGTGTTGAAGCGCATGCCCACGAGGCCGGCCTTGCCCACCCCTTCCTTGACCAGGCCCGCGAGATCCAGGAGATGCATATTGCAGGTGTTGCCCTCGAACCACACACTGCCGATACCCACCTGGGCCTTGTCCATATCGGCCGGGTCGAGCCCGGTGCCGTACAGCATCGCCTGGGACGCGCCCTGCGATTTGGGTCCGGTGATCTTTGCGCTATAACGGTTAAGCTTTATCATGTGTCCTCCACGGGCCGCCATTGTACCGACCGGCCGGCTGGCCCGACAACCGATAACACGCATCGCTGCTGGAACACCGTCCATGACCGACTCACTCGTGCGCATCTCGAAATTGCTGGCCACGCGGGGGATCTGCTCACGGCGCGAGGCCGATTACTAACTCGAGCAGGGACTGGTGGAGGTCAATGGCCGCCCCGCGGTCCTGGGCGAACGCGCCGCCCCCGATGCCCGCATCACCCTGGCCCCCGGGGCCCGGGCCCGCCAGGAGCGCCGCCTCACCATCCTTCTGAATAAACCGCTGGGCTACGTCTCCGGGCAGCCGGAAAAGGGCTATCAAAGCGCCCATGTCCTGCTGACCCGCGAATCATACGCCGGCCCCGGCCCGCCCCCGCGCGTCCCCAGCGGGCTCGCCGTGGCCGGGCGCCTCGACATCGATTCCCAGGGCCTGCTCGTGCTCACCGAGGACGGCCGCGTCGCCCGCCTCCTGATCGGCGGCAACGCCATCGAAAAGGAATACCATGTGCGCGTCGACGGGCCGATAGGCGATAACGCGCTGGCGGCGCTGCGCGGACCGCTTTCGCTCGACGGCCGACCCCTGCGGCCGGCGCGCGTCGAGCGTCTGGGCCCGGACTCCCTGGGCCTGACCCTGACCGAGGGCCGCAAACGCCAGATTCGGCGCATGCTCCAGCTCGTCGGGCGCGAGGTCCGGGCCTTGAAGCGAGTTCGCATCGGGCGTGTGCGATTGGGAGGGCTCAAACCCGGCCAATGGCGCACCCTGGCCCCCGGCGAGCGCTTCTAGGTGTACAAGGCGCTGCGCCCCTGGCTCTTCCGGATACCCCCCGAAACAGCCCATGAGGCGGCCCTTCTCGGCCTGCGGGCCCTCGGCCTCGTCCGCCGCCCCCCCGCCGCGCCCGGGGCCGGGGCGCTCGCCGTCACCACGCTCGGCCTGCGCTTCCCAAACCCGCTCGGGCTCGCGGCGGGCTTCGACAAGAATGGATACGCCATCCGGGGGCTGGCCGCACTGGGGTTCGGCTTCCTCGAGATCGGCACGGTCACGCCCCGGGCACAGCCGGGCAATCCCCGGCCCAGGCTCTTTCGCCTCACCGAACAGCGCGCCCTCATCAATCGGCTGGGCTTCAACAACGAGGGCGCCGACCGGGTCGTCGCGCGCCTGCGTCGCTGTCGCCATCCGGTCCCCATCGGTGTTAATATAGGCAAAAATCGCGACACGCCCCTGCATCGCGCGGTCGACGACTACCGGATTGGGTTCGCGGCGCTCGCCCCTTACGCCGACTATGTGACCGTAAACCTGTCCTCACCCAACACGCCCGGCCTGCGCGCCCTCCAGGAACCGGAGACCGCGCGAACCCTGCTCGGGGCCCTGCGCGAAGATCAGGCGGCGTTGACCCGCCGCATCGGCCGCCGGGTCCCGATCGCGGTGAAGATCGCGCCGGATTTCGCGGCGGAGACGCTCGATGCGTTGCTCCAGGTCCTAAAGGAGGTCGGGTGCGACGCGGTGATCGCCACCAACACGACCGTGAGCCGCCCCGGAATGGGGCATCTGCGCACGGCCGCGGAGCAAGGGGGCTTGAGCGGGGCCCCGCTGGCACCCCGTTCCCGGGAGATAATCTCGAAAGTTTTCAACGCCCTACCGGAAATTCCGATCATAGGCGCAGGCGGCATAATTGATGCAGGGGAGGCCTGGAGCCACTTACTGGCGGGGGCCTCCTTGATCCAGATCTACACCGGCTTGATTTACGAAGGACCGGGCCTTGTGCGCGCCATTCTCTCCGGGCTTGCGGATCGTGTCTGCGCGAGCGGCCATAACGATCTCGGCAAGGCGCTTTCCGCGGCGCGGCGGAACCTTTCGTCCGAACACGGGCCCAAGACAGTTAAATTCTGATGAAAGCAAGCTATCCTCGTAAGTGTGAAGGGTGACGAACAGCGACACGGGCGGAATGCGGGAAAGTGAGGTGAAATGATGATGATGATGGAAGTCGGCAATAAAATCGTGATCGAAGGGGTGACCGAGGACGGCCGCACGTTTCGACCCAGCGACTGGATAGAGCGGATCAGCGGCAGTCTTTCGACCTTTGGCATGGATCGCCGGATCCGCTACTCCCACTATGTGCAGCCGCAGGTGATAGACGGCCGCAAGTGTCTGGTCGTGGACCCGGAGTTGAAGGGTGTCAACCCGAGCGCGTTCAGCTTCCTCGTGGACTTCGCGAAGGGCAACAAGCTCAAGATCCATGGCCTAGACAGCGGCGAATCGCCAAACAACGCCGTCCAGCCGCGGCTCTGCCCGGCCTAACCGTCCTCCAGACTATAGGAGACGAGCCCGTCGGCCAGCTTGGGCTCGAACCATGTCGACTTCGGCGGCATGACCTCGCCCCGGTCGGCGACCGTCATGAGATCCCCAAGCCCCGTCGGATACAGCGTAAACGCGACCCCGCCCCTGCGATCGACGCGCTCCGCCAGGGCCGCTGGACCGCGGATCCCCCCCACGAAATCGATGCGTTGATCCCGGCGCGGGTCGGTGATCCCCAAAAGCGGCGCCAATACCCTATCCTGCAGGAGACTCACGTCGAGCCGCGCCACCGGATCTTGGGGTAGGGCGTCGCGCGTGCGCAACCGGTACCAGCGCCCCTCGAGGTACATCCCGAACTCGGCGGGCGCCTTCGGGCGGACCGGCGCCTCCTCGGGAAGGACCTCGAAGATCGGCGACAATGCCTGCAAAAACCCCTCGCCGCTGCGGCCGTTCAGATCGGCTACCGCCCGGTCGTAGTTCAGGATCTGCATCTCGTTGTCCGGAAACAGGACCGACAGGAACCACTGGTGCGGGCCCTCGCCCGGCCCCCGGCTGGCCGCGACGATGGCGGCAGCGGCGGTCCTATGGTGGCCGTCGGCTATATACACCCGGGGGAGGCGCTCGAAGGCGGCGGTCAGCGCCGCGATCAGGTCCGCGCCGGCCACGACCCATAGACGGTGCCGGACGCCCTGCAAGACCGCATCGGCTGCCGCCGGACCTTCCGATGCCCGCGCCAGCAAGGCGGCGATCTCCGGGTCCGCCCGAAAGGTCAGAAAGGCCGGACCGGTCTGGGCGTTCAAGGCCTCGATATGGCGCACCCGGTCACGCTCCTTGTCGGGGCGCGTGAACTCGTGGCGACGAATACGCCCCTCGGTATAGGCACCCACGGAGGCGACAACCACCAGGCCCTTCTGAACATGGTTGCCCATGGTCAGTTCATAACAGTAGTAACAGGGTTGGGCGTCCCGGATCAGGACCTCGCTGCGCAACCGGGTCCAGTTGGCCGCCGCCTGGCGGAAGACCGCCTCGTCGGTCGACGCGGTCCCTGCCGGCAGATCGACCTCCGCCTTGGAAACCCGCAGAAAACTCAACGGGCGGCCGGTCACGGCCTCGCGGGCCTCGGCGCTGCTCAGGACATCGTAGGGCGGCGCTATGACGGCGGCGGCGTGCGCGGCGTCGGGCCGCAGGCCCCGGAAAGGACGTATCAGACTCATGGACACCCCTGAAAGCGAGAAGGCGGCCATTCAAACCCATTTCGGCACGCAAGTAAACGGACTCGGGCGCGGCCGTGGCCGACCTGTCCCTTTGTCGCCGATCGGCTATCGACGGCCGCGGCGTTCCGCGCTACAAACGGTCATGCTCGTGATAACCCGAAAACGGGGCGAGCGGATCGTGATCGCGCTGGACCCCGATAGCGATCCCGAACTGCGGGCCGCCGATCTCTTCGCCCAGGGACCTCTGGAGATCATCCTGGTCGCGGCCACGCGCAGTACGGCACGCCTCGCGATCGCGGCTGCCAAACCCCTGATCGTACGGCGTGCGCCGCGCCGCGCCGCGGCCGATCCGCCCCTCGATCCAGACTAGACGCAACCCGCCCGCGCGCTTACGGCCGAATCCCCGCTTGCGAGCCCGATGCCGCGACGGCGGCCCGGCGCGCTTCTCGCCACCATCCCTGCCGCGCTATATAATGGGCCATGAGTTTTTTCGAACAGCCGCCCCTGCAGTACACGACCGGCCCTCGCCCCTTTTACGCGTTGATCTGGCTCCATGGCCTCGGCGCCGACGGCCATGACTTCGTCGGGTTCGTCGAGGCCTTCGCCGGCGTCACCGACAAGCCGATGCGCTTCGTCTTTCCGCACGCCCCCGTCCAGGCAGTGACTCTGAATGGCGGGATGCGCATGCCCGCCTGGTTCGACCTCTACGGCACCCGCCCCGAGGATGCCCAGGACGAGGCCGGCATCCAGCGGGCCGCCCTCGCCATCGCCGACCTGGTCGCGGCGCAGGCGGAGCATGGCGTGCCGGCCGAGCGCGTGATCGTCGGCGGCTTTTCGCAGGGCGGGGCCGTGGCGCTGTACGCGGCCCTGACCGGCCCCGCGCGTCTGGCCGCGGCCATCGGTCTCTCGACCTATCTGCCGCTCGCCCACCGCTTCGCCGAGGGCCGCCTGCCCCACATCAACGATACGACCCCGGTGTTCCTCGGGCACGGCACCGACGACCCGACGATCCCCTACGCCTTCGCCGCGAAGACCCATGCCCTGCTCGGCACCCACGGGGTCTCGGCCGAGTTCCACAGCTACCCCATCGCCCATAGCATCAGCGACGCGGAGATCCGCGACCTGCACGCGTTCCTGGCCAATACCCTTGCGCCCCCCGGGGTTGGCGCCTCACCGGTAAACCGTTAAGATCGCAGGCCCCAACCCGGCATCGGCAGCCATGACCACCATAACCCTCCGGCGCCAGGACCGCGCGACGACGGTCCATCGGTTCCCCGCGGAGTGGGAGCCCCAGTCCGGCGTCATGCTGACCTGGCCCCACCCACACGCGGATTGGGCCGGCGTGCTTACGCAGGCGGATGCGACCTTTGCCGCCATCGCCGCGGCCATCGCCCGCCGCGAGATCGTGCTCATCACCGCCTACGACGAGAACCACAAGGCACATGTGCGGGCGGTCCTGGGCAAAAGCGGTGTCGATATGGCGCGCGTGCGCCTCTTCGTCGCCCCGTCTGACGACGTGTTCGTGCGGGACCATGGCCCGCTCACCGTGGAGGCTGGCGGCGGTCTGCTCCTCCAGGACTTCGCCTTCAATGGCTGGGGGCGCAAATATCCGTTCGCCAACGACGACGGCCTGACGCGCGCCCTGCACGCCCAGGGGGCCTTCGGCACAAGCCCCCTGGAGTCGACCGATTTCGTTCTAGAGGGCGGAAGCGTCGAGTCCGACGGGGCCGGCACCCTGCTCGTCACCGCGCGCTGCCTGCTGTCGCCGGCCCGCAACCCGAAATATACCGCCGCGGAGATCGAGGCGGTCCTGAAGGCGCGACTCGGGGTGCAACGCGTGCTCTGGCTCCACCACGGCTATCTCGCCGGCGACGACACCGACGGCCATATCGACACGCTGGCGCGCTTTTGCGACCCGCACACGATCGTCTACTGCGCCTGCCCCTGGCCCGACGACGAACACTACGAAGAATTGAAGGCCATGGAACAGGAGCTGCGTTCGCTGCGCACCGCCTCCGGGGCGCCCTACCGGCTCGTTGCGCTCCCCTGGCCGTCCGCGAAGCTCGACGCCTCGGGCGAGCGCATGCCGGCGACCTACGCCAACTTCCTGGTCACGAACGGGGCCGTTCTGGTCCCCGTGTATGACGACCGCCAGGACGACGAGGCCCTGCGGGTGATCGGGGCGTGCTTCCCGGGACGCGAAATCGTCGGCATTCCGTCGCTGGTCCTGATCGCCCAGCACGGCAGCCTGCATTGTGTCACCATGCAGTTGCCGCAGGGCGTCCTGCCGTAAACCGGCCGCCGATCGCCATCAGAGGTCTTTAGCCATGGTCGACATGTCCTTCTCCTCGGGAACATCCCGGACGCCGGCGAAGCCGCCCGCGTCAACCGCCACCCCGGCCGCGGCCTCCCGCGCGCGGATGTCATGAGCGCCGTCACCGTGGCCCTGGTCCAGCACACCGCCGACGGAGGTCCGGCGGACGTATGGACCCGAATCGAGGGCGGGGTTCGCGAGGCGCGCGCGCGCGGCGACGATCTGGTCCTGCTTCAGGAACTGCACAACGGACCATATTTCTGCCAATGGGAGAACGCCGCCGAGTTCGCGCGCGCCGAACCGATCCCTGGTCCCTCGACCGAACGCCTGGGCGCCCTGGCCCAGGAGCTGTCTCTGGTCATCGTCGGATCCTTGTTTGAGCGCCGGGCGAGCGGCCTCTACCACAATACCGCCGTGGTCTTCGAGCGCGACGGCCGGCTCGTCGGACGCTACCGGAAGATGCACATCCCGGACGATCCCGGTTTCTACGAAAAATACTACTTCACACCCGGCGACCTGGGCTTTACCCCCATCGCCACAAGCGTGGGACGTCTCGGCGTGCTCGTCTGCTGGGACCAATGGTACCCGGAGGCTGCGCGGCTCATGGCGCTCGCCGGCGCCGACATGCTGTTGTATCCAACCGCCATCGGCTTCGATCCCCGCGACGACGAGGCCGAGAAGGCCCGTCAGAAGGAGGCCTGGGAACTCGTGCAGCGCGGCCATGCCGTGGCCAACGGCATCCCGGTCCTTGCCGCCAACCGCTGCGGCCACGAACCGGACCCGAGCGGGGCCACGCCTGGGATCGCGTTTTGGGGCGGGAGCTTCGCATGCGGCCCGCAAGGCGAATGGCTGGCGCGGGCCGACGACGCGCCCTGCGTCCTGATCGCCCGTATCGAGCCTCAGAAGACCGAACGAACCCGGCAGATATGGCCATTTCTGCGCGATCGCCGCATCGAGGCCTACGCCGACCTTCAGAAGCGCTACCGGGATTGATCACGCCCGCCCTCTACGAGGCCGCCGCCCGCCTGCTGGCCGATATCCTGGACAATCCGGGCGCGGCCGATGCCCGCATGGACCGCTTCTTTCGCGCCCAACCCCGCCTTGGCCCAAGCGAACGCGGCCTGATCGCCGAGATCGTCTATGGGAGCCTGCGCCACTACCGCCTCCTGGGCGCCCTTGCCGCAAGCCGGGAACCCCGTATCGTGACCGCCGCCTGGCTCGCGGCCTTCGAAGGGTACAACGCCCGCCAGCTCGGACAATTGGGGGTTGCGCGCCCGGAGAACCTAGTGGCCGCATGCCGCGGCGATCGTACGGACTACCCCTTCGCCGTGACCGCAAGCCTTCCGGATTGGCTGGCCGCCCGGCTAGCCGGCCTGCTCCCCGCGGCCGAGCTCGTTGCGGCATCGGCCGCGCTCCTCGAGCCCGCCCCCCTCGATGTGCGCTGTAATACTTTGAAGACCGACCGATCGACCCTCCAGGAGGCGCTTGCCGCGTCCGGCCACGACCTCGCCCCTACACCCTGGTCGCCGTGGGGCCTGCGGCGCGCTGCCCGTGCAAGCCTGTTTCGGACAGTGGAATTCGCAGCCGGCCATTTCGAGGTCCAGGACGAAGGCAGCCAGCTCATCGCCCCGCTCATGGAGCCGCGGCGCGGCGAACGCATCATCGATTATTGCGCGGGCGCGGGCGGCAAGACCCTGCATCTGTCGGCGTTGCTCGGCAACAGCGGCACACTCTACGCCTTCGACACCTCGCAAAAGCGCCTGGACCGGCTCCGCGAGCGCGCGGCCCGCGCCGGCTGCGACAACATCCGCATCCAGACGCTTGGCGCGGGCCACGATGGCCGCCTCAAGCGCCTCTACGGCAAGATCGACCGGGTCCTGGTCGATGCCCCGTGCAGCGGCACAGGGACCCTGCGCCGCAGCCCGGACGCCAAGTGGCGGCTCACCGAGGACCGTGTGGCCACGCTCGCCCGCGAGGCCTGCGAAATCCTGCGCCATGCAGCGCGCCTGGTGCGCCCCGGCGGCCGGCTCGTCTATGCCACATGCAGCCTGCTGCGCGAGGAAAACGAGGATGTGGTCGCGGCCTTCCTGACCGAACACCCCGACTATTCGACCGTCGACACGCGCGACATCCTGACCCGCCGCGGCATCCCACTTCCTCACAACGCCCCGGAAGCCGGTCCGGGCCTGCGCCTTTGGCCCCACCGCCACGGCACAGACGGCTTCTTCGCCCAGGCCCTGCAACGCTCGTAAGCCTTATCGGCGGACCGACGCCTATCGCCCATAAATCGCGCCGCTCACAGTTGCTTGGCGACTTGAGACGGGTGGCCCATGTGGAACGCCTGAGCCCTTCCCCATGAAATGAATCGACACCCCCAAAAGCCCCCATGATATCGGTTGAGACGACAGTATCGCGGCCGCAGATCGTGGCAGAACCCGGACAACGAGGCGCCTGAAATGGGGAGAAATCCCTGCGCCCTGCCGCCGCAATTTCCGGCCCGTCCCTGCACGGAATCATCTCCGTGCCATACGAGCGGAGCTTGCCGGAAAAGCCCCCGTCGGGCCGGCACCCGAGGAATGATGGGCCACGGCGGAATACGTCCCCGACGAAAGTCTGTTTTTAGAGACAGGGAGGATGTTTCGATTCGAACTTGAGAAAGTGGCACGTACGCTTCCCGCTTCGGTCGCACGCCATCCCGCAACCGGCAGCGACGCCCGTCATCAAAATCACATGGGCCGCAAGGATATATTTGCGTTCGCGCACGCAGTACCGGCCAGCTTCCTCGAAGTGGTCCGCGAGGAGACGCGGGGCGCGTCGTCACCTTGCCCGGCGGCCATGCCCCCCGGCAAAGGAACCATCCCACCTTCGAGAAAACAGCCGATCAGGATCGCGCCATGGCCCTAGATGGGGCCTAGGCGGATCAGCGGGGTTAAGATCCGGGGACGCTGTGCCGTCAGCCCGCGACCGTTTCGCCAGCGCACCCCAACCCGTGCCATGCTTACCAGCGGCCCGTCCCTTCCCCGGCGCGCGCCACGGATCCTTTAAGACCCCCGCCGCCAAACCGGCCAGGGCATCGGCCCCTACACGATCATCGGGGGTCGCGGCCCTGCGCGGACCTGCGCCCGCCCGCGCCGCGACCCCGCTTGCGTCCTTACCTGGGTATCACGCGCGCGGCCTGCATCCCCTTGGGTCCCCGGGTCGATTCGAATTCGACCTTTTGACCCTCGGCGAGCGTCTTGAAGCCCTCTCCTTCTATGGTCGAGAAATGCACGAACACGTCGGCGCTGCCATCGCTCGGCGTAATAAAACCAAAACCCTTCGCTTCATTGAACCACTTTACGGTACCGGTCTGCATAAAACCTCTTCCTCGATTGCCTTCCCGCCTTGCGGCTGATCTAGTGTCCCGCACCGCCGACGCCCCGATCGCCCGGGACGCGCCAACCGGCGCCACGTTCCAAGGAACGCAAAATTTATGCTACGTCAACCGCGTTGGCAAAACAATCCTTAGTTTCGTCCTCAACATCTCCCCGGGCCGGACGCCCCGGGGAGGGCGCCGAGCGCCCAGGGTCCCGCCGAGATAGGCTGACGGCTGCGGACTTGCTAGAATGGCGCCCGGCCTGTCACGCCCCTTTAATTAAGGACTATCCATGATCGTCGTCTTGAAATCCCATGTCACCAAAGACAGCCCCGAATTCCGGGAGCTGATGGCATTCCTTGCGCAAAAGCCGGGCATCACCCTTCGCGTCCACGAAGAGATCGGGGCGCTCGTCACCCTGACCGAGGTTTATCTGATCGGCGACACGAGCGCGTTCGACGGCCATGAGATCGAGACCCTCCCCGGCGTCGAGCGGGTGGTCAGTATCGAAGAGGAGTACCGGATACTGGGCCGGCATCATGACGATAAGCGCCCTACGGGCTTCGAGTACAAGGGTGTACGGTTCGGCCAGGACACGCTGAACGTCTTCGCCGGCCTGTGCGCGGTGGACAATGCCACCCACGTGGAACAGATGATGAAGGCCCTGGAGGACAACGGCCAGGTCTGCACGCGGATGGGGGCCTATAAGCCGCGGACCAATCCGTATTCCTTTCAGGGACACGGGGCGTCCTGTCTCCCCTGGGTCTTTGACATCGCGGGCAAGTACGGGATCCGCGTGATCGCGATGGAGATCACGCACGACTCGCATTTGGACGAGATCCGCCTGGCCCTCGAGAAGACCGGGTCGCCGACCGGCGTCATGCTTCAGATCGGCACGCGCAACACGCAGAACTTCGAGCTCCTGAAGATCGTCGGGCGCCAGAACGAGTTCCCGGTGCGCCTGAAGCGCGGATTCGGCATAACCCTCGAGGAGTCCCTGAACGCCGCGGAATACATCGCGAGCGAAGGCAACCGGAACGTGATCTTCGGACTGCGCGGCATGAAGACCAACATGGGCGACCCGCACCGCAACTTCGTCGACTTCGCGCACGTTCCAGTCGTCAAGCGCCTGACGCGCATGCCGGTCTGCATAGACCCGTCGCACTCGGTCGGATCCCGCGACCGCGGACCCGACGGGCTGCTGGACATCCAGCAAGTGACCGCCCAAGGCGTCATCGCCGGGGCCAACATGGTCCTGGTGGATTTCCATCCGGAACCGAAGAAGGCCCTGGTCGATGGCCCGCAGGCCTTACTGCTGCGCGAGCTGCCCTATTTCCTCGAGGATATCGCCATCGCCCGCGACGCCTATCTGCGCCGCACCGAGGCGGCGGCCCGATTCCTTGCAGGATAGCCTACCGGAGCGGGATCGACGGACCCCATCGCGCCTCGTGCGGATCGGCGGTAAGCCGGTCCTTTTCCGCTCCGCGAGGTCGCGCGGACCCTTGGGCGCTTCCCGGCCGATTCGGCAAAGAGGCGCCAGCCGCTCGGGCCTGCGACGACCTTCTCGTTGGGTCAGGGCAAAACCGCCGCAATACCGGGGTTGCCCGGTCCCGACGGAAAGGGGCGGCACGGCAGGCGCCGCAGCGGTCGCGGGCTTAAAGGGGCTACGGGTCCGTCCTTGCCGAAGCGCCCATGACGCCTGCGCGCCTCAACGCTTGGGGTAATCGCGCAGACCCGGCCCCACATACAGTTGCCGGGGGCGGTCGATGCCATGTGACGGGTCGTTGTGCAACTCGAGCCACTGGCTCACCCAGCCGGCCGTGCGCGCCACGGCGAACACCGCGGTGAACATCTTCGTCGGGATGCCCATCGCCCGCAACAATATCCCTGAGTAGAAATCCACGTTCGGATAGAGCTTGCGCTCAATGAAGTACTCATCCTGCAGGGCAATCTGTTCGAGCTCCATGGCCACCGCCATCAGCGGGTCGTTCTCGAGCCCGAGGTGCGCGAGGATCCGGCGCGCGCTCTCTTGAATGACGCGTGCCCTGGGGTCGAAATTCTTATAGAGCCTGTGCCCAAAGCCCATGAGACGGAACGGGTCGCTCTTGTCCTTGGCGCGCGCGATCGCCTTGGGAATGTTCTCGGGGGATCCGATGTCGATCAGCATCTTCACCACCTCCTCGTTCGCGCCGCCATGCGCGGGACCCCACAGGCTTGCGATGCCCGCCGCGATGCAGGCGAAGGGGTTGGCCCCCGACGAGGCCGCCATGCGCACTGTCGACGTCGAGGCGTTCTGCTCGTGATCGGCGTGCAATATGAGGATCTGATCCATCGCCCGCGCCTGCACCGGATCGAGGACGAAATCCCTGTTGGGCATGCCGAACAGCATCTGCATGAAGTTGCCGGCATAATCGTATTCATTGCGCGGGTAGCGCAAAGGCCGGCCGGTGCTGTAGGTGTAGCTCGCCGCCGCGATCGTGGGCATCTTGGCGACCAGTCGGATCGCGGCGTTTATGCGCTGCTGCGGATCGCGAATGTCCATGTCGTCGTGATAGAAGGCCGACAGTGCGCCCACCACGGCCACCATGACCGCCATCGGGTGGGCGTCGCGCCGAAAGCCCCGGTAAAAGCTGATCACCTGCTCGTGCAGCAGATTGTGCTGGCACACCGCTTCGCGGAACTTCGCCTCCTCCGCCGCCGAAGGCAGTTCCCCAAATATCAGCAGATGCGCGACCTCCAGAAAATGGCTCTTTTGCGCCAGCTGCTCGATCGGATAGCCCCGGTAGGCCAGGATTCCGGCATCCCCATCCACGAAGGTGATGGCGCTCTTGCAGGACGCCGTCGAACGGTATCCGGGGTCATAGGCCAAAAGCCCGTGGCGCGCATATAACGACTGGATGTCGACCGCCTGCGGGCCGAGGGTCCCCTCCAGAACAGGCAGAGTCCCGTCCCCCGGATCGTCCCCTATGACCGCACTCACATATTTCGTCACAATCCCTCCTTACTTACGGGCATATAGCCATTTGATGACCCCGTCTTCGGCCCGGAATCCCTGTTCGGTGTCGGCCAATGGGTAATTCTCGAGCACCACGACGATGTAGCGCTGCCGTCCGCGCTGCAGGTAGCCCGCCAGGGTGTCCACGCCATTGATCGTGCCGGTCTTGCCGTGTAGGTGCCCGACCACCGGCGATCCCAGAAACCGGTAACGCAAGGTCCCATCGATCCCGGCTATGGGCAACGACGAGACGTACTCGGGCATGTAGCGTCCATTATAGGCATAACGCAGGACCCGTCCCACCTCGGCCGCCGTGATCCGCTCGGAGCGCGACAACCCCACGCCGTTGCGCAGCACGAGCTGCGGCAAACGCAGCTTGTGTTGCGCAAGCCATGCGCGCATTACCGCAAGGCCCTTCGCCGTAGTCCCCGGCACCCCCTTCTCGACCGCCCCGAGCGTCATGACGAGCAGGCGCCCCATGACGTTGTTGCTGTATTTGTCCACGCTGCGCAGGACGTCGGCGAGTGGGCGGGAGTCGACCGCATACAAGAGTCGCGCGCCGCGCGGGAGACGCCCGGTCTCGAAGCGGCCGTCGAAGGAACCGCCCTGCTCGCGCCACAACTCGGTAAAGACACCGGATACATAGCGGCGATTGTTGTCGGTCACGCGATAGAGGTGCTGCGGCCCGCAGGTCCGCGGGTAACGCCCCTGAAAGACTGCGAGGTTGCCCCAAGGCTCGTGGGCGATGCGCAGGTGAACATGGGCGCGCCAGTCGCCGCAGGCCCCGCCCGTAAGCCGCAGCCGATCGGCCACCCGCAATGTGGTGGGATAGGGGTCGGGCACGACGCGCACCTTCGACGACCCCGGCAGAAACCGGAAATCCACCGCCTGAAAATTGACGAGCAGCGCCTGCGGGCGGACGTTGTACGTCCGGTCGCGCAGACCATCGAAGGCCCCGCGCTGGGTGCGCGGGGCGCGTAAATAATGCTCGTCGAGAACCAGGTTGCCGTCGATGCGGCGTATGCCGAGGCGGCGCAGCCCATGCAGCAGATCCCAGAACGATTTCGTGATGAGATAGGGGTCGCCCTGTCCGCGCAGGTAGAGATTGCCGTGCAACACCCCGTGGACCACCGGACCCCGGGCGTAGGCGCCGGTGCGCCACGTGTACGCGGGCCCGAGGACGTCGAGACTCACGAGCGCCGTGACGAGCTTCATCACCGAGGCCGGGTCCCGCGGCGTGTGCGCATGGTAGGCCAAGATCGGGTGGCGGCCGTGGATCCGCCGCAGATAAATACTGATGCCGTTCAGGGGTACATGCTCGCGCGCGAACAGGCGTTGGAGAGCCGCGGGCAATCGCCCGCCCCAGGCGGGTCCGGGCGACGCGGCCGCCGCGAGCACAAAAAGAGCGAGCAAAGTGCGCGTTTTCATCGCCTTAGTATGGCGCCTCCCCCTGGAGCCTGCAAACGACGCGGCCGCCTCCGTGGCCGCCCCGCCGCCCACGGGTTATAATGACGCCCCGATAAGGATAGAGTGCGAGCGCGTGCCCAAATCATCAGGCCACCCCGCCATATGCGTGCGACAGGATCGCGTCCGACCGGCGCCTCGCGACCGCAAGCCGCCCCGATACCCGGCCGGGTGCGGCGTGGCCGCGGGCAGGCGCCCTTCGCCCCAGATCCCGTGACGGATCCGAACCCGACGCAACCCCTCGTACGCTTCTTCGAGGCGCTCGCCGCAGCCCGCGAGCGGCTCCTCGTGCTCGATTACGACGGCACGCTCGCACCGTTTACGGCCCGCCGCGAAGACGCCGTCCTCTATCCGGGTGTCGCCCCGCTGCTCGGCGACCTGCAACGGCAAGGAACCCGCATCGCCTTCGTGACCGGGCGGCCCGCCCGAGACTTGGCGGCCCGGATACCGCTCGAGAGCGTGGAGATATTCGGGGCGCATGGCCAGGAGCACCTCGCGCCGTCGGGGGCACTGACCCGTACGCCGGTCGCGCGCGAAACGCAGCAGTGGCTTAAGGCCAGCGCATTGCGCGTCGCGGCCGCCGGATACGAGCGGGCGGTCGAGCGCAAGCATGGGACCGTGGCGATCCATTGGCGGCGCGAGGACCACGACGACCGGCTCCGGCTGGAGGCCCTCGCGCACGCGATCGCCGCCGACCTCCCCGGGGACCTCCAGGGGCTCGCCTTCGACGGCGGGTACGAATTCCGCGTTCGGGGGCGGGACAAGGGGACCGCGGTTGCCGAGCTTGCCGAACGCCATCCGCGCGCGATCATGGCCTATCTCGGCGACGACCTGACCGACGAGGACGCATTCGCGGCCCTGCCGCCGGACGGACTGGGGGTCCTCGTGCGCAGTGAACCGCGCCCGACGCGCGCCCACCTCTGGCTGCGCCCTCCCGACGAACTGTGCGCCTTCCTGAGCTCATGGACGGCGGCCCTCCCGACATGACCCCGCTCCCCTGGCGCTTCACCGGTCAATCGTTCGCGTCCTACCGGTTCTCGGGTCACTCGATGCAGGCATGGGTCACGGCGGCGCTGCTTTTCGTGGTCGTGTTCGCGCTCCTGAAGATAGCCGTGCTGCTCGGCCGCAAGGCGCTGCGGGCCGCTGCCCGCAACGGCCTTACCTGGCCCCCGCTCCTCGGTCGGGCCGCGGGTAAGACGAGCCCCTGGTTTTTGGCGACACTGGCCGCAGTCGCGGCCTCCGAGCGCCTGAGGCTCCCGGCCCCCACCCGCGCGCTGGTCGGCGACATCGCGGCGACCGCGTTCTTCGTCCAGGTGGCGCTGTGGGGCCACGCGCTCATCAGGGCCGGAACCGACCGCTACCGGACCAGGACCGAGGACAGCGAACGGATCACCATCGTGGTCGCCCTCGGGCTCATCGGGACCATCCTGCTGTGGCTGCTCCTTGCGCTTGCGGCCCTGGATAATCTCGGAGTGAACGTCACGGCCCTGCTCACGGGCTTTGGCATCGGCGGCGTGGCGCTTGCGCTCGCGGCGCAAAACACGCTGGCCGACTTTTTCGCGTTCTTGCGGATCCTGTTCGACAAGCCGTTCGTCCTGGGCGACACTATCGCCATCGACGCCTACACGGGGACGATCGAACACATCGGCCTGAAAACGACCCACCTTCGCAGCCCATCCGGCGAGCAGATCATCATAGATCCTCCGCAAGGAAACCCGCGACTTGAGTCGCGGGAGGAATTGCGGGTGCGCGAAGCGCACCATGTGGTGTACTATGTGACGCATGGTCGATGTTGCCACGAACCGTAATTGTGTCTACCAAACGGCATACCATGTGATCTGGTGTCCGAAGTATCGGCGCGACGTGCTGAGTGGAACGGTGGCCGAGGAAACGGGAGCGATGTTGGATGCGATTTGCGCACAACGGGGCTGGCCGGTGATTTCCAAGGCAATCCAGCCGGATCACATCCACCTGTTTGTCGGCATACCGCCCGCCATGGCCGTCGCCGATGCCGTCAAGGTGCTCAAGGGTGTCACGGCACGCCGTTTGTTCCAGCGGTTCCCGGCGCTGAAGAAGCGGTTGGGGGGCGGACACCTGTGGTCTCCGTCGTATTACGTCGGCACGGCGGGCCATGTCAGCGCCGAGACCATCCGCCGCTACATCGAACGCTCCGAGCATGTCACCAAGAGGCGATAA
>DAIDMD010000103.1 GCA_027449165.1 Acidiferrobacter sp.
TCCGCCATCAGGGCATTTTGCAGTTAAAGGCCGCAGGACTGTCGGTCTCTGCCCATGGAGGCGGCGTCAATCCATCCCCTCTCGGGATGGTGGCCGCCTAGGAAGTGGGAAGCTCCGGCCTTGAGGCCGGGGAGCAGTCACTTTGAGCGCGTTCAGGACGTCTGCGGGGTCGACCTGCGTGACGGCCTGATCGGTCGCTGATTGCGGGAGACGCCATGACCTTATGCGAGCTTTTGACCTATCTGGATCGCCAATCCGGTTATTCCGTGTTGGATGGGGACTGCGAGGAGACCATAAAAAAGGCCTTGGCGGGCACCCATAGGGACGTCCTGGCGGGCCGGATCGTGGCGGCCATAGTGGGCAGCGGTGAGGCAGCCACGGCCGACGCGCCGGTCACGCGCGCGCAGGCGACGACCGCGCTCGGGCCCCTGCGACTCAAGGCGATGCGCGAGGACGTCTCCGGGCAGGAGTTGAAACGCATGGAGCGCACCGTGCACGCCATCGACGGCGCATTCAATGACGAGGCGCTCGCCGCCCGCGGCTCGTAGCGTCGCCCCCTGCCAAACCGCCGCGCTTAGCGCAGGAACAACCGGTAGGCCGGGTTGTCGGTCTCGTCCTGGTAATCCATGCCGAGGGCCGCGAGGAACGCCGGCAGCTTCTTTCTCTCCGGCGCCGGCACCTGCATCCCGATCAGGACCCGGCCGTAGTCGGCGCCGTGGTTGCGGTAATGGAAGAGGGTGATGTTCCAGGCCCGACCCATGGCATTCAAAAAGGCCATCAAGGCGCCGGGTCGATCCGGGAACTCGAACCGGTAGATGAGCTCGTCGTCGATCGGACAGCGGCCGCCGACCAGATGGCGGACATGGAGCTTGGCCATTTCGTTGTCCGTGAGGTCCAGTATGTCGTAGCCGGCATGGGTCAGGGACGCGAACAATCCGCGCGCATCCTCGCCTTCCGCCACTTGTATCCCCACGAAGACATGGGCGACCGCGGGCCCGGCGTAGCGGTAGTTGAACTCGCTGATGTTGCGCTGCCCGATCAGCGTGCAGAACTTCCGGAAGCTCCCCGGGACCTCCGGGATGGTCGCGGCGAACACGACCTCGCGCCGTTCGCCGATCTCGGCGCGCTCGGCGACGTGCCGCACCCTGTCGAAGTTCATGTTCGCGCCCGAGGCGATCCCGATGAGGGGCCGCGTCCCCGGGTGGGCGTCGGCATAGGCCTTGAGGCCCGCGACCGCAAGCGCCCCGGACGGTTCCACGATCGACCGTGTATCCTCGAAGACGTCCTTGATGGCCGCGCATATCGCATCGTTGCTGACCACCAGAACCTCGTCGACCAGACGGCGGGCGATGCGAAACGGTTCGCGCCCCACCTGGCGCACGGCCACGCCGTCGGCGAAGGTGCCCACGCGATCGAGGAGCACCCGGCTGCCTGCCTTGAGCGACCGCGCAAGGGCGTCGGCGTCGGCCGGCTCGACCCCGATGATCCGGATCTCGGGGCGCAGTGACTTCACGTAGAGCGCGATGCCCGCTATCAGCCCGCCCCCGCCCACCGGCACGAAGATCGCCTCGATGTCCGACGGGCACTGTTTCAGGATCTCCATGCCGATCGTGCCTTGACCGGCGATAACGTCGGGATCGTCGTAGGGGTGGATGAAGGGCAGGCCCTGCTCGTCGCTGAGGCGCCGGGCATGGGCGTAGGCCGCGTCGTAGTTGTCCCCCTCGAGCACCACCTCGGCGCCGAAGGCGCGCACCGCCTCGACCTTGATGCGGGGCGCCATGGTCGGCATCACGATGACCGCGCGGATCCCGAGGCGCTGCGCGGCGAGCGCGACCCCTTGGGCGTGATTGCCGGCCGAGGCGGTGAGGACCCCCGCGGCCCGCTCCGAGGCGGACAGGTGAGCGATCTTGTTGTAGGCCCCGCGCAGCTTGAAGGAAAATACCGGCTGCATGTCTTCGCGCTTCAAGAGGACCGCGCGGCCGAGCCGCCGCGACAGCGCGCCGGCCGCCGAGAGCGGACTCTCGATGGCCACGTCGTAGACGCGGGCCTTGAGGATGCGTTTGAGGTAGTCGCGTGTCATCGATGTGGTCTTCGCGCGAGCATAGCAGAGGCGGCCCCTTAGGACTACCTTGGGCATCGCGCCGTCTTGCCGCCGAAGGGCCGCGGGGCCGGAGGTCTCGAGAGCGCCGGCGGGTCGTTGGTCGGCGCGCCCGTGGCGCATCGCGGACCGTGGGCTATAGTTGCTTCGAGGGGGCGAGCATGGACCGGGCAGGCCGAATGACGGGGCTGATGATTTTGCTGGCGGGCTGGGCGGGGGCGGCCCATGCCCTGGCCGCGCCGCGCGTGCTTACCCTGGGTGTCGTCCCGCAGATGTCGCCGTGGACGCTGGCCCGGCTCTGGACCCCGGTCTTGCAGGCGTGGTCGGCGGCCTCCGGTACCCGCATCGTATTGCGCACGGCGCCGACGATCCGCCGTTTCGAGCACCGCGTCGCCCAAGGCGATTACGCCCTCGTCTACCTGAATCCCGGGGACTACCTCCGCTATCGGGGGCTCTATCGGGCGTTTGCCCGCGGACGGGGATGGCTGCAGGGCATCCTGGTCGTGCGCCGCGGGGGCCCCGTATCGCGCATCGCCGATCTCGCGCATCGCGTGATCGCCTTCCCCGCCCGTCACGCCTTGGCCGCCTCGGTCCAGCCGCGGCGCTTTTTGCGCGCCCGCGACATTCCGTTCCAGGCCCGCTATGTGGGCTCGCACGACGCCGTCTATCGCGGCGTGGCCGCGGGCCTCTTTGCCGCCGGCGGCGGGGTGCGCCAGACCTATGGTCTGCTCCCGGCCCCTGTGCGCTCGCGCCTGCGCGTGCTCTGGACCGGGCCCAAAAGTCTTCCGCACCCGTTTGCCGCGCGCCGTACCCTGCCCGCGCCCCTGGTGCGGCGCCTTGCGGCGGCGCTCCTGCGCCTGCCGCGGGCGATCCCGGGCGCCCTCAGGCGGCTTGGGTTCTCAGGTTTCGAGCTGGCGAGCGACCGGGACTACACGCGTCCCGGTGCCGTCACGTATTGACGTCGCCAAGGAAGGGCGCCGTGTCCTTTCGCACGAAAATGATCGCCGGCATCGCGCTCATCCAGGCCCTGTTCCTGTTCGCGATCCTCATGAGCAGCCTGGCGGTCTTGGCCCGGTCCCGCGATCAGGCCTTGAAGATCCGCGCCGTAAGTGACGCCCGGCTGTTTGCGACCGCCGCGGCCAATGCCCTGGTGAGCGAGGACATGGGGGCATTGCAACGCCTCGTGCGCCAGGTGGTGCGCAATCGCGGCGTCGTCTACGCCGCGGCATGGGACGGGGATGGCCGGCTCCTGGCGCAGGCCGGGGCCGGCGCCGGACGTCCCCATACGTTCCGTGCGGTCACGTCCGTCGCGGTCGACGGCACGTCATACGGCAAGGTCGAGGTCTTGCTCAGGCATCGCGGTTTCGGGCGCGTCTTGGCCGCGGCGCGCCGGCGCATCGTCGCGATTGCCTTGGGCGAGTTGTTGCTGGTGGGGCTCGTCTCCTGGCTCTTCGGGCGCTATCTCATGCGCCGCATCGGCGCCATCGAGGCCGGCACGGCGCGGATCGCGCGCGGCGAGTTCGGGTTCCAGCTGCCGACGGAGGGCGACGACGAACTGGCGCGCATGATCGCCGGCTTCAACGCGATGTCGGTCCAGCTCCAGGCCTTGCAGGATGAGGCCGCGCGCCGGCACCACGAGGTTCTGACCTTGAACGAGCGCCTGGAGGAGCGTGTCCACGAACGGACCGAGGCGTTGGCGGTCGCCAATCGCGAGCTCGAATATCTGGCCATGCACGACCCGCTGACCGGCCTGCCGAACCGGATCCTATTGCAGGACCGCCTGCTTCAGGCCATCCGCGCCGCCAGCCGCCAGCCGGCGTCATTCGCCCTCATGATCATGGATCTCGACGGCTTCAAGGACGTCAACGATAGTATGGGTCACGAGGCCGGCGACCGGCTGTTGCAGGAGACCGCCAAGCGTCTGACGGGACAGCTGCGCCAGTCGGATACCGCAGTCCGCCTTGGCGGCGACGAATTCGCCATCCTGCTCCCCACGGTGGCGCGTGACATCGACGCCGGGGCCATCGCCCGGAAGCTCCTGCGCGCCCTGGAGGAGCCCATGGTCCTGGGGGATCAAACCGTGCGCGTGACGGCGAGCGTCGGCGCCGTGTTGTTTCCCGCGCACGGCGACGACGTCAGCACCCTTCTGCGGCGCGCCGACCGCGCGATGTACGAGGCCAAGCGCGAACGGCACGGGTTCCTGGTCTTCGCGCCCGTCATGGAGGAGGAGGGGGACGACCGCGTACGGCTGCAGGCCGATCTGGAGCACGCCATCCGGCACGGGGAACTGGTCTTGCATTATCAGCCCAAGGTCGACCTTGTTACGGGCAAGACCTCGGGGGCCGAGGCCCTGGTCCGCTGGAATCATCCGACGCTCGGGATGCTGCCGCCCGCCCGCTTCGTGCCGCTGGCCGAACGCACCCGTCTTATAGAGCCGTTGAGCCTGTACGTGCTACGCACGGCCGCCGTCCAGGCCCGCGCCTGGGCCGACGCCGGGCGGCCGCTGCCGATCGCGGTCAACATCTCGGCGATCAACCTCGGCGACGGCGAATTCGTGGGCCATGTGGAGCGGATCCTGACGGATGCGGGCGTAAGCCCCGATCTGATCGAGCTCGAGGTGACCGAGACCGCGCTCATGCGCGATCCGGAATGCGCCGAGGCCGTGATCCGCGCGCTGAGCAACCTGGGAGTGCGCGTCTCCATAGACGACTTCGGGACCGGTTATTCGTCGATGGCCTACCTGCGCAAGCTCACCGTCGCGCGAATCAAGATCGACAAGTCGTTCGTGATGGACATGGGGGTCAACCGCAACGACGGCGTCATCGTGCGCTCCATCATCGATCTCGGCCATTCGCTTGGGCTCAAGGTCGTGGGCGAAGGGGTCGAGACCGCGGATGCGATGGCGGTGCTGGCGAGCCTCGGTTGCGATTACGCGCAGGGCTACCACCTTGCCCGGCCCATGGACGCGGAGGCGTTCGACGCCTGGAGGCAGGCCAATCCCTAAGTGTCGCGGCCGCGCGATGCGGCCCTAACGCCCGTAGCCGACCGTCAGGAGCCCCATGTCGGCGTCGCGATAGCCGAACTGCGCCGATTGCTGGAAGGTGATGTGATTCCAGCGCACGCCGATCCGCCACCGCTTGTCGAGCCGATAGGACGCCGACAGCGATACGAGCAGCGAGAGATGGTAGCCGTTGGTCCGGACGCCGGGACGGATGTCGTAGGTCGTGTTCAGCACCTCGGGGCCCAGGGCCATGATGGCGCTGAGGCGCTTCGTGATGGCGCGCGTGAGCCGGTATTGGACGAAGACCCCGTCGGTCCAGTGGTTGACGCCTTCGTTCAGATAGCCCGTCTCCCACTGGCGTCCGGCATAGTAGACCATGGCCGCAGCGCCGTACTTCACCCCGGGCTCGTTGGCAATTCCAAGCCCGCTTGCCAGCACCAGCGCGCCGCGCGAGACCGCGATTCCGGCAAGCCACAAAAGCGCCAGGAAGGCCCCCGGGCGTCCCGCCCATCCCTGGCCGCAGGCGGGGTTCGCGCGGCGTCCCGGTCCCGCGGTCCTGGCCATCGGCCCCCTGTAGAGATCATGTGCCAGATCCCCCGGCGGGGTATGCTCGTTCATGCTGGGCTCCTTTGTTCTTGGTGTTTTCAGCCGTTCTCGGTGACGCTGGCCTGCCTTTTTTCGACCCGATCCGCCTGTCCGGAGTTTCCCGCCAGGCGCTGTTCTTCGAGTGCCGGGGGTGTCCCCGCCCGATCTTTTCTTCGGGACGGCGCCCAGGTATCCTGCGCGCATGACCCAAGACGACATGAAGAAGGCGGCCGCCGAGGCCGCCTTGGAGTTCGTTCCGCACGGCGGCATCATCGGCGTCGGGACGGGCAGCACCGCCAACCACTTCATCGACTGCCTGGCGGGCCTCAAGGGCCGTCTGGACGGCGCCGTGGCCAGCTCGGTCGCCACCGCGGAGCGGCTGAAGAGGCACGGGATCCCGGTGGTGGACCTGAACGAGGCCGGGACCCTGGCCGTCTATGTGGACGGCGCGGACGAGGCGACCGTTCATCGCGCCCTGATCAAGGGAGGCGGTGGGGCGCTCACGCGCGAGAAGATCGTGGCGGCGGCGAGCCGCTCCTTTGTCTGTATCGCCGACGAAAGCAAGCTGGTCGAGGTCCTGGGGACTTTTCCGCTGCCGATCGAGGTGATCCCCATGGCGCGCAGCCTGGTCGCCCGCGAGCTCGTCGCTATGGGGGGCGAGCCGGTCTTGCGTCAGGGATTCCGGACCGATAACGGGAACATCATTCTGGACGTCCACGGGCTGAAGATCCTCGACCCGGTGGCCCTCGAGGAGCGTCTGGACCATATCGTCGGCATCGTCACCAACGGGCTTTTCGCGCGGCGCGGGGCCGATGTCCTCTTGCTGGGTACGTCCAAGGGCGTGCGCCGCCTGCCGTAACGCCAGCCCGGATTCGGGAGGACCCATGGGGACCTTCGACGCCTATGTCGTCGACCAGGATGCGCGCGGGGTGATCACCGCGGGTCTTGCCCGGCGCGATCTCCGCGAGCTTGGATCTTCCGGTACCCTGATCCGCGTCCAATACTCGAGCCTCAACTATAAAGATGCCTTGGCCGTGCGCGGCGAGCCCGGCATCGTCAAGCGCTTCCCGCATGTGCCCGGTATCGATGCCGCCGGATTCCTGGCCGACGATCCCGCGGCCGGCCCGGTCCTTGTGACCGGCTACGGCCTGGGCACGGAGCTCTGGGGCGGCTACGGCGATTATGTGCGCGTCCCGGACGATTGGATAGTCCCGGTCCCCGCGGGATTGTCGCCGCGCGAGGCCATGGTCCTCGGGACCGCGGGCTTCACGGCAGCCCTGAGCGTCGACGCCCTTTTGCAGGCCGGCCTCGACCCGGGCCGAGGCGAGATCCTGGTCACCGGCGCCACCGGCGGGGTCGGCAGCATCGCGATCATGCTGCTTGCCAAGCTCGGATTCACGGTGGCCGCGGCGACCCGTAAACCGGCCGAGGAGGCCTATCTTCGACGATTGGGCGCATCGCGGATCGCGGGCGCCCTCGCCGACGCCAAGGTCCCGGATAAGGCCTTGCATAAGGCGCGGTGGGCGGGGGCGATCGACACCGTCGGCGGTGAGGTCTTGGCCGAGGTCCTGAAGGAGGTCGGTTACGGCGGGGCGGTCGCGACCTGCGGCATGGCCGCCGGGACGCGGTTCCAAGGTTCGGTCTTCCCCTTCATCCTGCGCGGCGTGCGGCTCCTCGGGATCGATTCGGTGCAATGCCCGCGGGCCGTTCGCGAACGCCTGTGGGCGCGGCTTGCCGCCTCGTGGAAACTCCCCGACCTCGCGCAGATCGAACGGGTCGTCGACCGCCGGGGCCTCGGTCCGGCGGTCACGGCGCTGCTCCAAGGGGGCCGGACGGGGCGCACGCTGGTCGTGGTGGATGGGCGCGAGCCCTAGGCCCCCGCACGATATGGTATGACCGGCGCTCGCGTGTCCCATGGTCTATAATTTCCGGTACCCGGAGACCCCTCCGGTCGAGGGAGACACCCCTATGCGCATCGCCTTTTTCGTACTCGGTCTGTTGTTTCTGGGCGGTCCCGCGTTCGCCGCCATGCCGCCGTCGGTCGCCCGTCACAACGACCGCCCCGCGCACGCCTCGTATTCGGGATCGTCCGGCCAGGGCTCCGCGCACGCGCGCCCTTCTAGAGGTGGGAGGCGATCCAGCCCTTGAGGCGGCCGGCATCCATGGCCCCGGCTACGCGCGCGACCTCGCGGCCGTCCTTGAAGAGCGCGAGCGTCGGGATGCTGCGGATATTGTAGCGGCTCGCAAGCCTCTGGTTTTCCTCGGTATTGACCTTGACGAAGCGCGCCCTGAGCTTGAGGTCGGCGGCCGCCTGCGCAAACGCCGGGGCCATCATCCGGCAGGGACCGCACCAAGGCGCCCAGAAGTCGACGACCACCGGGAGTTCGTTGCCGGTGATCTGTTGCGCGAAACTGCGCTCATCGACCGGGACCGGATCGCCGGTAATGAGCGGTTCATGGCATGCGCCGCAACGCGGATTTTGGTCGAGGCGTTCGGTCGGGACCCGGTTCTTTTGCCCGCAGTGCGGGCACACCAGCTGCTTTGCCGCCACAGGATTTCTCCAAGCCGTTTCTTGGGGAATATGTGGGGCCGCCCTCCCTCGCTTTCCAGTCCCTAGCGGCCGCCCGCAAAGCCCTGTTGCCGCCAGGCCTCGAAGACCGCGATCGCCACGCTGTTCGAGAGGTTCAGGCTGCGATTGCCGGGGCGCATCGGCAACCTAAGCCGCTGTTCGGCCGGCAGCGACATCAGGAGCTCCTCGGGCAGGCCCCGGGTCTCGGGCCCGAAGAGCAGGGCGTCGCCGCCCTCATAGCGGACATCCGTGTAAAGGCGGTTGGCGCGGGTCGAGAACGCAAAGACGCGCCGTGGGGCGGCAATTTTTCGGAAGGTGTCCAGGTCCGGGTGGACGCGCAGCGTCACCCATTCGTGATAATCGAGCCCGGCGCGGCGCAACTGCCGGTCTTCGAGGCTAAAGCCCAAGGGCTCGATCAGATGGAGCTTGGCGCCGGTGTTCGCGCAGAGCCTTATGATATTGCCGGTATTGGGCGGGATCTCGGGCTCGAACAGCACCACATGGAAAGCGGTATCCCCTTCAATCATGAGCGCTCACTATCGATAAAATAGGGTTTGATGCACGGCGTCTGCGATCGGATCCGCCGGACGCCTGGCAGGTCGGGCCCGGCAGGCGTCCGCCGATCCCTCCCAATAGTTTGCTTCTCATCGGGCCCCCTATGATACAGTGCGCCGCGCGGCAACCGCGCCCTTGGCGCACCTATCGAATAAGCCCAAAAATCGGGTTCGGCACGCTTCCTGCATTATACCGGGCAGGTCGCGTGAGAAGGCGCGGTGATCGCAGCCGTTTTCGAGGCCAAATCGATTCGCGTTCGTCAATTGTATGTTTATGGAGAGGGGGTGGTGTATGAAGCGGCAGCAAGCGGGCTTTACCTTGATTGAATTGGTGGTCGTGATCATCATCCTGGGCATCCTGGCGGCGGTCGCCCTGCCGAAGTTCATGGGGCTGAGCAGTGATGCGCGGGCTTCGGTCGTAAACGGTCTGAACGGTTCGGTCGCGGAGGCGGCGGACATGGTTCATGCCCTGGCCGAGGTCAATGACGCGACTGGCGGCACGGGGAGCGTGACCCTGCCGGATGGCACGAAGGTCACGACGGCCTACGGTTACCCGGATACGAGCAAGACCGGCATGCTTCTGGCCCTGCAGGATGCGACCACGAGCCCATCGCAATCCTTCCCCTTCACTTACGTGCCGGCCACCTCGACCGCAACCTTCGAGTACACGCCGCCGAACGGGACTCCGAACACCAGCTGCGAAGTTGTTTATACGCTGACTGCGCCTGTGGCCCCGGCGACGGCGGCCACAGTGAGCGTCGTGCCCACGACGAACGGCTGTTAAGGCCTTGCCGCCCCCCGGGGCGCCCGGGGGGCGGCTTCTATATGCCTGTGGACAGCCACCTCACATGCTTCACCCGGGCCGGCCGCGACCATCGGGACCCTCTTGTCCGGCCCGTCGCTGCCAGACGGTGTTCCCGCGTCCCACCGGGTTACACTTTGCTCGAACTCGTGGCCGTGCTCATCGTGGCGGGGATCCTGGCCGCGGTGCTTGCGCCGCGATTCATCGGGGGGTCCGGCTTCACGGGACAGACGACCGCGGATAAGCTTCTTGTCGCGGCCCGCTATGCCGAGACCTTGGCGCAGAACCAGGGGGTCGTGACCACTTTAACGGTCGGCAAGAAAGGCACAAAAACCTTCTTCTCGGTCAACAAAAACGGGGTGCCGGTTGCTGATCCGACACTGCAATCCTCGTCTTTTGTGACGACCGTTCCTGCCAATGTTTCTATTAGCCCCCATACGAGCGTATCTTTCAGCCGTACCGAGTCCTCTGCGTCCGTCACCACGCCCGTTATTTTTACAGTGACCGGCACGGGACCCTCCATCTCCGTCCACGTGACGGCCGCGGGGTACATATATGAGTGCCAGAGTGTGGGGGCTTGTCCATGACGCCGGCGATGGGACGGAAGATGCCGCGATACGGGCGTGGCGTAAGTCTGCTTGAACTGATCGTGGTTATTGTGTTGCTCGGTATTTTGGCGGTCGCTTTTATGACAATGTACGGGAATGTGACAGAGCAGAACGCCGCCGGTAGCGAGATAGCATCCATGACCTGGATTGGGCAGGGGGTGATGGAGACCTTGTTGACCGAGCAGCCCTGCACAAAGGCGAATTGCACATACAACGGCACTTTTGGCGTCTTCAGTACCGTCGCAACCATGACAAGAGTAGCGAGGACACAAATCGCAGGTACGACATACACAAACTATAAGGTGACTGTTAAGGTCACGTGTGCAACCGCGTGCGCACCTCTGGAATTTACCGCCAATGCGTACACGACTTGACGACGGATTTACTCTGATCGAGATGGTGATCGCCATTGTCCTGACGGCGATTCTGATGGCGATCGCGGCCCCTTTGATCGCCCATCTCATTGCCAGCTACATGACGGGTGCTGAAGGGGCGGATATCGCATCTGCGGGCGGTCCCGCGATTTGGCAGATCCAGTGGGACGCGCGTAATGCGAATCACATGAACGTCAATGTCGGCACGACATCCTGCAGGCTCTTGTTGAGGCAGCCCAACAATACGAAGATCAAATACGAATACGACTATACGCAGGGCGAAATCTTTCAGATCCTGCCACGTGCCACTCGTGTTTTGCTGTTGGCCTATCTGACAGCCCCGGCGGGCGGCTGTCCGTTTAAGGTCCAGAACACACGCCTTGTGACATATGACCTGCAATATCAGGGGCCGAGCGGCCAAGGGCGGCTTGTCATCGAGGGGGCCTTGTCTGCCTATGCCCCATAATTCCCGTTCACAGGCGCCAGGCTTTGTGTTGGTAGCCTTGATCTTCCTGCTTCTCGTAGGCGGCCTTCTGTTGGCCGCCATGGCCTATCTCTATAATACCGCTGATACTGGCCAAAGCCTCCAGAATAGTGGCGCCCAGGCGTTTATTGCCGCCGAAAGCGGTGATCAATACGGGGTTTATTATCTCGAGACGACGTATGTGGCGAAATTTCCTCCCAATGCGCCCGCCGTCCCTCCGCAAAACCCGGTGCCCAACCCGTCTTGTCCCCCCACTGTGACCGTGACAAGGGTCAAAGGTGGGGGTAAGAACTATCTGGTCCAGTCCACGGCCAAGTGCCCCTCTTCGGGTGCGCAATGGACGATTGATCGGGTAGTACAGGCGGCCAGAAAAAACGGTCGGGTGACGTACACGGTGAGCGCCTGGACCGAGCAGTAGTGTGTGGCGAGGGGGGAAACCCCTGGTTTCTGCTATACCTGTAAAGGGCCGATTCGGTTAGACGATGATTGAGGCAGCGATGACGGAACCCGCGGCGGTACCGCGCCCACGCAAGGCGCGTCTGGGCGATCTCCTGCTCGAACATAAGGTGATCTCCAAGGAGCAGCTCGAGACGGCGCTTGCCGACCAGCGCAAGAGCGGGCGGCGGCTGGGCCGCGTGTTGGTCGAGAACGGCTATCTCACCGAAGACGCCCTACTCGATTTCCTGTCCCGGCAGCTGCGCATCCCCTATGTGGATCTGCGCCGCTATACCTTCGTGCCGGAGGTCGTGCGCCTGATCCCGGAGGCCTACGCGCGACGGTTTCGCGCGGTCGCCTTGCGCGAGGAGGACGGCGCGGTCCTAGTCGGCCTTGCCGATCCGATCGACATCTTCGCCCACGACGAGATCGAGCGGCTCGTCCAAAGGCCCCTGAAGCTCGCGGTGGTGAAGGAGGGCGACCTCCTGAAGGCCTTGGATGTGGTCTACCGCCGCACCGAGGAGATCAGCGGGCTCGCCGCCGAACTCGAGCAGGAGCTGTCGGCCTACGACATCGACCTCGGGGCGTCGGCGGCGGCCGAGGGCATCGCCGACGCCCCGGTGGTCAAGCTCCTGCAGACCATATTCGAGGACGCGATCCAGGTGAACGCCTCGGATATTCACATCGAGCCCGACGAGAGCGCGGTGCGGGTGCGCTTTCGGATCGACGGGGAGCTGCGGATGCAGACCACCGCCGACCGCAAGATCGCCCAGGCGCTGGTATCGCGGCTCAAACTCATGGCCTCGCTCGACATCTCCGAGCGCAGGCTTCCGCAGGACGGGCGCTGCCAGGTACGGTTTCGCGACACCGTGATCGACGTGCGCCTGTCCACGGTGCCGGTCGCCCACGGCGAGTCGGTCGCCATGCGCCTTCTGAATCAATCGAGCGGTATCCTGGAGCTCGACCGGCTCGGCATGCCGGCCGATGTCCTGAAGCGCTTCCGCGCCCTGATCCACCAGCCCTACGGCCTCGTGCTCGTGACCGGGCCCACCGGCAGCGGCAAGACCACGACCCTCTACGGGGCCCTGAAGGAACTCAACGCCACCTCCGTGAAGGTCCTGACGGTCGAGGATCCGGTCGAGTACCGGCTCGCCGGCGTCAATCAGGTCCAGGTCAACCCCAAGATCGACCTGTCGTTCGCGCGCGTCCTGCGGGCCTTCTTGCGCCAGGACCCGGACATCATCCTGATCGGCGAGATGCGCGATACCGAGACCGTGGAGATCGGTCTGCGCGCGGCCATGACCGGCCACTTGGTCCTGTCGACGCTGCATACCCATGACGCGGTATCGAGCGCCCTGCGGCTCATGGACATGGGCGCCGAGCCCTATCTCGTGGCCGCGTCGCTGCGCGGCGTCATGGCCCAAAGGCTCGTGCGCCGGGTCTGCGAGAGCTGCGCCGAGCCGGTCGCGCCGACTGCCGCCGAGAAGACGTTTTTTGAAGCCGAGCTCGGGGCCGACGCGCCGCTTGCCTTGAAGCGCGGGCGCGGTTGCACCTTTTGCCAGCATACGGGCTTTCGCGGGCGGATCGGGGTCTACGAGATCCTCGAGATCGACGAGGCATTGATGTTCGCCCTTCAAAAGCGCGACCCGGAGGCCTTTCAGCGCGCGGCGCTGAATGCCCCCCATTACCGCAGGCTGCGCGCCGAGGCGCTCGCGCAGGCGGCGTCCGGCGCCACGACCCTCGAAGAGGCCTTGCGCGCCGTGTACGGGACGGGGTGATGGCCGCGTTCCGCTACAAGGGGCGCAACAGCCGCGGCGAGGCGGTGGCAGGCCTCATGGACGGTGCGAGCGCCGATGCCGTGGCGACCCATCTCTTCAATCTCGGCATCACCCCGATCGACATCCACGGCGCGCCCGCCAAATCGCCGTCCTTGTGGCTGCGCGAGCTTGGGCGCACGCGCGTCGAGCTCACCGACCTCGTCTTGTTCTGCCGCCAGATGCACACCCTGCTCAAGGCCGGCGTGCCCATCATGCAGGCCTTGCAGGGCTTGCGGGACTCGACCCATAACCGCACCCTGGCCGCGGTGATCGGCCAGCTGAACGAGGCCCTGGACGCAGGGCTCGACCTCACGGCCGCCGTGCGCCGCCACCCGAAGGTCTTCTCGACGCTGTTTGTGGCGCTCGTCCAGATCGGCGAGACGAGCGGCACCCTCGACCAGTCCTTCCTGCAGCTCGCCGGCTACCTGGAGCGCGACCGCGAGACCGAGCAGCGCGTGAAGTCCGCGACCCGCTACCCGACATTCGTCGTGATCGCGCTCGTCATCGCGGTCTTCATCATCAATATCTTCGTCATACCGGCGTTCGCCCACGTCTATGCCGGTCTGCACGCCAAGCTGCCGCTTGCAACCCGCATCCTGATTGCCGCATCGCATCTCACGATCCATTATTGGTATGACGCGCTGGCCGTGGTCGTGCTGGCGACGCTTGGTGTCCGCGCCTATGTGCGCACGGTCGGCGGGCGCTATCGCTGGCACAGGCTGCGCCTGCGGCTGCCGATCATAGGCCCCATCCTGACCCGCGCCCTGCTCGGCCGGTTTGCGCGCGCGCTCGCGATTACCGTAAAGAGCGGCGTGCCGCTGATCCAGGGGCTCACCGTCATAAGCCGGGCAGTCGACAATGAGTTCGTGGCCGCGCGCATATTGCAGATGCGCGACGGCATCGAGCGGGGCGAGACCTTGGCGCGCGCCGCGCAGGCGACGGGGTTGTTCCCGCCGCTGGTCCTCCAAATGGTGTCGGTGGGCGAGGAGAGCGGGGCAGTCGACAGCCTCATGACCGAGGTTGCCGAATACTACGAGCGCGAGGTCGACTACGATCTGCGCAATCTCAGCACCGCCATCGAGCCCTTGCTGGTGGTGGCGATGGGTATCCTGGTCCTGATCCTGGCGCTCGGGGTGTTTCTGCCGATGTGGGATCTGGCGCGGGCCGCCTTTCACCAAAACGGCGGGCAGGTCTAAGCGGCGGCGCGGCCGACGGGGCCGCACGCCCGGGGTCCCGCGGTTGGCATGGTGACGCCCGATGTCACGCATGCTACTGTCGGCGAAAGAGCCGAGCGCCCCGGGGAGAACTCGGGTGACGGATAGGCCATGGGGGTCGGCGTTATGGGGGGAGGCATGTGGGGACGGTGGAGGCGCGAGCACCGAGGTGCCGGTCTATGCGGCATCGGCGTGCACGCCTCGGGGCTGTCTTTCGTGCGCGTCGTGCGCGATGCGCGGGCCCCGGTACGGATCGCGGCCGCCGAATTCCGGCCGTTCGATGGCGCCGAGCCCGACCGGGCGCTCGCCCGGCTCGTCCAGGACCACGACCTGAGACGCCAGACCTGCACGACCTTGCTGCGCGAGGGCGAGTACCGGCTCTTGCAGACCGAGGCGCCGGACGTGAAGTCCGAGGAGCTGCGGGCCGCCATCCGCTGGCGGATCAAGGATTTGATCGATTTCCATGTCAACGACGCGACCATAGACGTCTTCGATGTCCCGGTGCGCATGCCCGGCCGCCCGGCGCTCGTATATGTGGTCGTCGGGCGCAACGAGGCGATCCGCGCGCGCGTGGACCTCATGCACAATGCCGGCGCGGCGCTCGATATCATCGATATCCCGGAGCTTGCGCAACGCAATCTCGCGCAACTGTTGCCCGAGGATCGGGAAGGCGTGGCGCTGCTCACCCTGACCGAAGACGGCATCTGTATGACGATCACGCGCGACGGCGCCCTCTACCTCTCGCGAACCATCGCCGACGCCCGATCGGCGCTGGCCGACACTCGCGGATTCGAACGCCTGCTGCTCGAGCTGCAACGCTCCCTGGATTACTTCGAAAGCTCGTTCCGGCAAAGCCCGATCATGCACGTGGTGGTCGCGCCGGCCTCGGCGCAGACCGAGCCGCTCGTGACTTTCCTGCAGGCCAATCTCGGGCAGCGGGTCGTGCCCTGGGAGGCGGGGCACTACGGCGCCGTCGAGGCGTCCGCGCCGGTCCCGGACGCCTGCCTCCTAACCTTGGGCGCGGCCTTGCGCGAGGATAAGGTGGTGCTGTGAGCGGCCAGCAGATCAATCTTTATCACCCCATCTTCCGCCGCGAGCGCAAGCTCTTCTCGGCGGTGACCATGCTGCGCGCGTGGATCGCGTTGCTGGCCGTGGGCCTGGCGGCGGCCGGGTTCGACGCCTGGCAGGTCGGCGACCTTTCCGCGGCGCTTGCCAACGCCCGGCAAACCGAATCGGCGACCCAGGCACGGCTGGCGTCGGCCGAGAGCATCTTCGGGTTGGGCCGGGCCCGCGCGCGGCTTGCCGCGTTGAAGCGGCGCGAGCGGACCCTTAGGGGGCTTGCGCGTTTCCTGCGCCAGAGCCGCCGTGCCGAGGTCGGCCCCGGGCCGGTACTGCTTGCCATAAGCCGCGGGGTCCTTCCGGGTCTCTGGATCACACGCTTTTCCCTGGACCGCGGGCAGCGGGCGCTGACGCTTGCGGGCCACAGCCTGCGCCCGGCCCTGGTGCCGCTCTTTTTGCACCGCGTCGTCGCCGACCCGAGCCTTACGGGTTACCGGTTCCGGACGCTTGCGATCACGCGTCCCGTGGCCGCCAAGCGCTACAAACCATACGTCGATTTCACCGCAAGCACCATCGTTAAGGCGCCCCGGGCGCCGACGGGCGCCCACGCGCCGAAGACCGGCGGAGGTGCGCCGTGAGCGTGAAGGCGCAGTGGCTTGCGCTCCAGGAGCGCATCGACGCCCTCACCCTGCGCGAGCGCATCCTGCTGTTCGCGGCGATCGTGGCCGTCACCTACGGTCTTATAGTCGTCGCCGCGATCCACCCGCTCGAGAACCGCGCCCGGGTCGTCGAGGCCGACCTCGCCGCGACCCACGCCAAGACCCGGCAGATCGCCGCCACGCTCGATACGCTGCTCGCGCCGGGGACCCGGGCGCGGGAGGCGGCCGCGCTCAAGGCGCTCACCCGCAAGGTCGGCGTACTGAAGGCCCGCCTCGCGCGCCTTACTGCGGGTCTGGTGCCGGCCCGCGACATGCCTGCCCTCCTGCGCCATGTCCTGGCGCGCTCCCCGGGGGTGACGCTCGTGGCGCTGATAGACCGCCGGACGACGGCGGTGCGCCGCAACCCGAAGGACAAGCCGTTTTTGTACCGTCATGAAATGACGATCGTCGTACGCGGCCCCTACGCGCCGCTGCTGCGCTATCTTACGGCACTCGCCCGCAGCAAGAGGCATGTGCTCTGGGGCCGGGTGGCGCTGACCGCGGATCGCTATCCGGTCTCGACGATCCGGCTGCGCGTGTATACCCTGAGCACCCACGAGGCCCTGCTCCAATGATTGGCACAGTCCTTGTATGGTATCCGGCATGAACCGAAAATGGCTCCTCGCAACGGCCTTGGTGGCGCTGGCCCAGGGCGTCCCGGCCTACGGCGTCACGGACCCGACGCGCCCGCCGTGGCTCGGCGCCGTCGCCGGTGCCCGCGCACCCGCCGGCCTCCAGGCGATCGTCTTGGACGGTCCGCGCCGGCTCGCCCTGATCGACGGCCGGCTTGCGGCCGTGGGGGCGCGCATCGGGGCCGAGCGGCTGATCGCCATCCGCCACAATTCGGTCGTGCTCCGCGGCCGCCGCGGTACGCGCCGGCTGTTCCTGATTCGCGGCGCGGACGTCAAGAAGGCGGCGGTTTTGGGGGAAGGGGGATCATGAGATACGCGCAGCCGCGGTTTTTGATGGTGTGCGTGCTCGTCGCGCTCGGAGGCTGCGCGCCGCGGGGGTTCGACAAGCCGCTCACCGCGCGCATGCAACGCAATCTGGCGGCGGGCGTGCGTTCCCAGAAAAACGTCGCCGTCCCGGCGGCGGTCGCGAGCGCCCTCGTCCCGCCGGTCACCATCCAGTTGCCGCGCGCCCGGACGCTCGCCGTGCCGAGCCGCTTCGATTTCAACGCCCAGGACGCGCCGGCCGCGCAGGTGTTCACGGAGCTGGTGCGCGGCACGTCCTACAGCGTGGCCCTGCCGAGCCATCTGGCGGGGCGGATCACCTTGCATCTGAAGAATGTGACGGTGCCCGAGGCGATGCGCGTCATCCGCATCGAGAACGGCTACCAGTATCGCCGGCGCGGCCATCAGTTCTACATCCTGCCCCCGGGGCTTACGACGCGGCTCTTCCGGATCCACTACCTGGACATCGTTCGCACCGGGACCTCGGAGACGCGCCTGACCGGCGAGAGCCTGACCAGCGTCGGGACCACGGGCGGTGTGGCCGGCGGGATGCCTGCGCCCACCAGCGGACAGCAGACTATGTCCCCGACGATCTCCGTGAAGACCACCTCGCGCAGTGATTTCTGGGCGACGCTTGCCCAGACCGTGACTGCGCTCGTCGGCAAAGGTCCCGGCCGCGAGGTCGTTGCCAACCCGGAGGCCGGGCTGCTCGTGGTGCGCGCGGGCCCGCGGACTTTGCATACCGTGAGCCGGTTTCTGAGGCTTACCCAGGCGAGCGTCGACCGCGAGGTGGTCATCGATGCCAAGATCCTGGAGGTGGACCTGAAGAGCGGCTACCAGAGCGGGATCGATTGGGCGAAGCTCGGGAACATCGCCGGGGCCCAGGTCATAGGGGCGCAAACCGGGGCGAGCCAACTCCTGTCCTCGGGCGTCGCGACGATAGCCGGCAATCTGGGCAACATCAATCCCGCGACCGGCAGCCCGAACCCCTACGGCCCGACCGGGTACTCGCCGATCAACAACACGGCGGTATCGGCCTTCGGCGGCATCTTCAGCCTGGCGTTGCATGCCGGCAATTTCGCGGCCTTCATCCAGCTCCTGAACACCGAGGGACGCGTCCAGGTCCTGTCGAGCCCGCGCGTATCGACGGTGAACGAACAGAAGGCCGTCATCAAGGTCGGGGGCGACCAGTTTTTCGTGACCGGGGTCACCAATACCGAGTCCCTGGTCGGCATCTCCCCGATCACGACGCCGGCCGTCGAGCTCTCGCCGTTCTTCTCGGGGATCGCGCTCGACGTGACGCCCGAGATCGACGGCCACGGGTCGATCATCCTCTATATCCATCCGTCGGTGAGCCAGGTGACGCAGGTCAATCAGCAGTTCAGCGTCTCCGGGCAGGCCTTCAACCTGCCGCTCGCGTCGAGCTCCATCCAGGAGTCGGATTCGGTGGTGCGCGCCCACAGCGGCCAGGTGATCGTCATCGGCGGCCTGATGAAAGAAGGGTCGACCAACAATAACGCCTCCGTGCCGCTGCTCGGCAACATCCCGCTCCTTGGCAACCTCTTCAAGGACAAGAAGGTGGTGCGAGTCAAGAAGGAGCTCGTGATCCTCCTGAAGCCGACGGTAGTCGACCTCAGCCGGCCGTGGGGACGGGAGTTGACGCGCGCCCAGAGGCGAATCGCGCGCATAACAGGCCACTAAATGTACGAGCGCTATTTCGGGCTACGCGAACTCCCCTTCGGCCTCACGCCGGACACGGAATACTATTTCGCCCATGCGCAGCATCAGGAGGCCTTGAACATGCTGGTCGCGGCGGCGCGCATGGGCGAGGGGTTCCTGAAGGTCACGGGCGAGGTCGGAACCGGCAAGACCCTGCTGTGCCGCAAGTTTCTGGCGACCCTGGCCGCCGACCCGGGGTTTACGACCGCCTATATCCCCAACCCCACCCTCGATCCCCTGGCCCTGATCGAGGCGATCGCCACCGAACTCGGGCTCCCTCCGGCCCGCGGCCAAGGTCCCCATGCCCTCATGCGCGGCCTCACCGAGCACCTGGTCCAGAATTGCGCGCAGGGCCGTCGGATGGTGTTGTGCCTCGACGAAGTCCAGGCCATGCCCATGGAGACCCTGGAGTCCCTGAGGCTTATCAGCAATCTCGAGACCGAGAAGCGCAAGCTCGTGCAGATCGTGCTGTTCGGCCAGCCGGAGCTCGATCTGCGCCTGGAGGAGCGGTCGGTTCGCCAACTGCGCCAGCGCATTGCGTTCTCCTGCCGGCTCGTGCCCTTGTCGCTCGCCGACACCGACGACTACCTGCGCCATCGGCTCCATGTGGCCGGCTACGAGGGGCCGGCGCTCTTCGGGAAGGGGGCCTTGCGCGTGCTCTACCGGGCATCGGGCGGCGTCCCGCGGCTCGCCAACATCCTGGCCCACAAATCGCTCATGGCCGCCTATGGCGAGGGTTCGGCCGTCGTCCGGGCCCGCCACATGCGGCTTGCGTGTGCCGACACCGAGGCTGTAGGGCGCCGGCGGGGGTTTTGGGGCTTCGCGCTCCGGGGGCCCCGGTGAGTCTCATCAACAAGGTGCTGCGCGATCTCGAGGCCCGCGAGCGCGGCGAACAGGCCGCGCCGCAGCGGCCGGTCCTGGAGGACCTGCGCGCCGCGCCCGAGCCGCCGGGGCCGTCCCCGGCGGCGTGGCTCAAATGGGCCGCGCTCGTCTTGGCGATCGCTGCGATCGCGGGCGCCGCCTGGTGGTATGGGTACACGCAACGCCCGACCCGTGCCCCCGCGGCGCGCATCGGGACAGCGCCTCAGCCCCAAGGCGCGCCCGCGCGGCGCCCGATCCCTCCGCCGGTCCTGCCGCAGCCATCCCGCCGGTCGGCGCCCGCGGTCCGGGTCCTGACGGCGAGCCCGAAGGCCGTCCCCGCGGCCGTGCCGGCGCTCGCCGGGCGGCACCCCGCAGCGCATGCCGCACCGCGGCGATTCGTGTTCCGGTCGTCCGGGACGATATCCCGGCACCGCACGCCCCTGACGGCGGCGCAGAAGGCGCTGGCGGCATACCGGCGCGCGGTCCGCGCCCTGCAGGCCGGGCATACCGGGAGGGCACGCACGATTTTAGGCGCGTCGTTGCATGAGTACCCCCAAGGACTGCGGCCGGCGCTCTTGCTCGCCACGCTCGACATCCAGGCCTCGCGCCTGCGCGAGGCCCATGACGTCTTGCGCCAGGCCCTACGGGGCCATCCGGGTGCCTTGGCGGCGGCCATGCTGCTGGCCCAGGTCGACCTGCGCCGGGGCCGTCCCGGGGATGCCGCCCGGATACTGACGCGTTTCCGGCCGGCGGGCGCCTCCAGCCGATCCTATTGGGCGCTCCTGGCGGCGTCCCGATCGCGCGCCGGGGACCCGGCCGCGGCCCTGGCCGCCTACCAGAGCGGACTGCGCCGCTTCCCGCGCGACGGTGCGCTGTGGGTGGGTCTCGGGGTCATCGAAAGCCAGTCCGGCCACGCCGCGCACGCATATAAGGCCTGGCGGCGGGCCGAGGCCTGTCCGCTGACCCCGGTGCTCGCCCAGTTCGTGCAGGCCCAACTGCGTGCCGCCGGCGGCACGCATCGGGACCGATAGCCCAGCCGCGCGAAGGCCGCCTCGCGGATCTCCCGCCGGTCAGCCGGTCGGCGGAAAATTCGCCGTCCACCATGATGGCATCGGTTCCATCGTTCCTATGGGCTTGCCGCCCACAAAGTGGGCGAACGGAAAGTAGGCCCCACCATCGTCGTCGAAATTGTCCGTGCTGTTGTCGACCACCAGGGCGGCCGAAACGAGGCCGACAGCGCGGGCCAGATTGCGCGATACGCGAGGATAGCGTTCGACGATCTTCTCTGGCTTTACGGCGTGACCATGCCGGGCCACCCGGAGGTCGACCCGCTTTTGGGATTTCTCTGCCGAGTCCAGCCCGACCGCGAGCAGGACGACGTAATACCCTCGGCTGACCGCTTCCGCCATGAAACCAAGCTTGTCGCCTATCGGATCGGATAGGACCGTTTCCATGCTGAAAGCGATGCCGTCCTCGATGTGCTGGAGGCGCTGGCGCGTGGCCTCTCTGGCGGCCCGGATAGAAAACTCCTCGTCGCTGAGCGGGGCGTCGACCCAATCGGAGCGAATCTCTTTCTCGAGCGCGTCGGGGTCGATATGGATATCAAGGTAAGGCGCCAGGGCATCGCGCAGGTATTCCCGGTAACAGGTCGATT
>DAIDMD010000104.1 GCA_027449165.1 Acidiferrobacter sp.
CGCCCTTGCTGGCGCTTGGCATAGGTCACGGTGACCCGCCGTTGACCGCGCTCGACGAAGACCACGAATCCCGTCACCGCCAGGACCACTATAAACAGCAGCAGCACGAACAAGGGCTGGAACGAGCCGTTGCTCGCGAGTTCCAGGGTGCCGCCGATCGCCTGCGGCAGCCCGGCGACTATGCCCGCGAAGATGATCATCGAGATCCCGTTGCCGATCCCGCGCTCGGTGATCTGCTCGCCGAGCCACATCAGGAACATCGTTCCGGCCACCAACGTGACCATCGTAAAGAGTTCGAATCCGATCCCCGGGTGGATCACCACCGCGACCCCGCCCGCGGTCTGGTGCTCCAGCGCGATCGATATCCCGAGCCCCTGGAACGCCGCCAACATCACGGTCCCGTACCGCGTGTATTGGGTCAGCTTGCGCCGTCCGGCCTCGCCCCCGTCCTTGCGCAACTCATCCAGGCTGGGGATCACCGGCGTCAGCAGCTGAATGACGATGGACGCCGAGATGTACGGCATGATCCCGAGCGCGAACACCGACAACCGTTGCAGCGCGCCACCCGAAAACATGTTGAACATGCCGATGATGGAGCCGCTCGCGCGCTGAAAGAGCGTAGCCAGCGCCGCCGCATTGATTCCCGGGACTGGTATGTGCGTCCCGACGCGAAAAACGACCAGCGCCCCCAACAGGAACAGCAAGCGCTGCTTTAGGTCGCTCAAGCGCCCCAAGGTCCCGGGTGCGAGCGTCCCCTGGCGTTTCGCGTCCCTCGCGGCCATCAGTCCTCGACTCTTCCGCCCGCCGCTTCGATGGCCGCCCGCGCCCCCTTGGTCACGGCCACCCCGCGCAGCACCAACGCCTGATCGATCGTTCCCGACAGAAAGACCCGCGCCCGGGTCGCTGCCGCCCCGACCACGTTCGCCGCCTTCAGGGCGGCCAGGTCGATCGTGCCCTCAAAACCCTTGAGCTCGGAAAGCCGCACCGAACCCGTGTCGCCCGCCATCGGCGACCGGAAGCCGAATTTCGGCAGCCGCCGCTGCAAGGGCATCTGCCCGCCTTCGAACCCGAGCTTGTGGTAGCCGCCGGCTCGCGCCCGCTGGCCTTTGTGCCCCCGGCCGCAGGTCTTGCCGAGACCCGAGCCGCCGCCCCGCCCGACGCGTCTCGCGGCCGTGCGGTGCGGATCGGGCTTGATTGTATTGAGGCGCATCAGGAAATCTCCTCGCACTTCACCATGTACGCGACCTTGCGTACCATCCCGCGGGTAGCGGCGCTGTCTTCGACCAGCACGCTGTGGTGCAGGTGGCGCAGGCCGAGCCCGCGCACGCATGCCTGGTGCCGCGCGCCGGTCCCGAACATGCTGCGCACCAAAGTGACCTTCATCTGTTTCTTCGCCATGACTGCCCCTAGCCGCCTGTGATCTCTTCGACGGTCTTGCCGCGCTTGGCCGCGATCTCCGCCGGGTTGCTCACATCGAGCAGGGCCTTCAAAGTCGCGCGCACCACATTGATGGGGTTGGTCGAGCCCAAGGCCTTGGCCAACACATTGCGCACCCCCGCCACCTCGAACAAGGCCCGCATGGCACCGCCGGCGATGATCCCGGTCCCCTCGGAGGCCGGCCGCATCACCACCTTGGACGCGCCGTGGTTGGCGGTCACCCCGTAATGCAAGGTCCCGTTCTTCAGGTGCACGCGCACCATGTTGCGCCGCGCGTCGTCCATCGCCTTCTGCACAGCGACCGGCACCTCGCGAGCCTTGCCCTGACCTATGCCCACGCGCCCGTCGCCGTCGCCCACAACCGTCAGGGCGGCAAATCCGAACTGCCGGCCACCCTTCACCACCTTGGCCACGCGATTGATGCTGATGAGCTTTTCCTGGAGGTTATCGCTGTAACCGTCCGACTCCGATCCGCTTGCCGCCACAATCCCTCCTTAAAACTCCAGTCCGCCTTCGCGCGCCGCGTCCGCCAGGGCCTTCACGCGCCCGTGATAGCGGAACCCGGATCGGTCGAACGCGACCTTGACCACGCCCGCAGCCTTCGCCTTCTCCGCGATCCTAAGGCCGACAAGCCGCGCCGCATCGATATTCCCGCCGGTCTTCAAATCCTTGCGTACCTCGACCTCGACCGTCGATGCGCTCGCCAGCACCCGACTATCCGGGCCTATGACCTGCGCGTACATGTGCCTCGGCGTGCGATGCACGCACAACCTCTGCACGCCCAGTTCCGCGATCCGCCTGCGGCCTCGAAACGCCCGCCGTCTACGCGTTGCCACCTTGTCTTTCATAGGGTCGCCTTACTTCTTCTTCGCTTCTTTCTTCACCACCACCTCGTCGCTATAGCGCACGCCCTTGCCCTTGTAGGGCTCCGGCGGTCTGTAGCTACGAACCTCGGCGGCAACCTGGCCCACGCGCTGCTTGTCGGCCCCCTTGATCACGATTTCGGTCTGGCTCGGGGTTTCGATGGTGATCCCGGCGGGAATGTCGTAGACCACCGGATGCGAAAACCCCAACGTCAGGTTGAGCTTGCGCCCCTGCACCGCGGCGCGATAACCGACCCCGACGATCGTAAGCCTCCGCTCGAAGCCCTTCGTTACCCCGGTGACCATGTTCTGCACGAGCGCCCGGGTGGTGCCGGACAGGGCGTCGGCCAACGTCGAGGCATCCGCCGGCGTAAAGCGCATAGCGCTGCCGTCCTGCTCGATGCCCACCAGCGCGTGAACGCGGTGCGCAAGCTCGCCCTTCGGTCCCTTGATGGTGATCTCCGCCCCATTGCGGCTCACGGCCACGCCGGACGGCACATTCACCGGATTTTTCGCTACTCGAGACATGCCCCGCTCCTCAAACGACCACGCACACGATCTCGCCGCCCAGGCCCGCGCTGCGCGCCGCCCGGTCGGTCATCATGCCTCTGGACGTCGACACCACGGCGATCCCGAGGCCCCCGTCCACGCTCGGCAGGGCATCATGCGACCGGTAGACGCGCCGCCCGCCGCGGCTCACGCGGTCGATACGCGCGATTACCGGGCGCCCGGCGTAATACTTGAGCTCGATCTCGAGCTCGGGCTTGGCGCCTTCGATGACTCGGAAGTCGCCCACATATCCCTCGTCCTTCAGGATCTTGGCGAGCGCAACCTTCGGCTTGGAGGCCATCATCCGGACGCTCACCTTCTCGGCGCGCTGGGCGTTGCGGATGCGGGTCAGCATGTCTGCAATGGGATCGTTCATCATGGTCTTATACCTACCAGCTCGCCTTCACGACACCCGGGATCTCGCCGCGCATCATCATCTCGCGCAGCTTGTTCCGTCCCAGGCCGAATTTCCGGTAGTATCCGCGCGACCGTCCGGTCATGTAGCAGCGATTGCGCACACGCACCGGGCACGCGTTGCGCGGCTGCTTGGCCAGCGCCGCAAACGCCTGCTGCCGTTCCTCCTCAGACAGCCGCATGTTCACGGATGCCGCCTTCAATTCCGCCCGCCGCTGCGCGAACTTCGCGACCACCGCCATACGTTGCCGATTGCGTAATATCTTCGACTTCTTCGCCATGTCCGCCCCTCAAACCCGAATCGGCAACCGGAAGGCCAACAACAAGGCTCGCGCCTCTTCGTCGGTCTTGGCCGTCGTCGTTATGGTGATGTCCATACCCCGCACCGCGTCGATCTTGTCGTATTCGATCTCGGGGAAGATGATCTGCTCTTTGATGCCCAGAGAATAATTCCCCTGGCCGTCGAACGACCGGCCCGGCAGGCCCCGGAAGTCGCGCACCCGCGGGAGCGCGACGCTGATCAGGCGATCCATGAAGTCGTACATCCGCGTGCGCCGCAGCGTCACCTTGCACCCGATCGGCCAATCCTCGCGCACCTTGAACGCCGCCACCGACTTGCGCGCCCGCGTGATCACCGGCCGCTGCCCGGCAATGGCCTGCATGTCCGCCACCGCGTTCTCGATCACCTTCTTGTCCGCCAACGCCTCGCCCACACCCATGTTGAGCGTGACCTTTACCACCCGCGGCACCTGCATCGGATTCTTGTACCCGAAGCGGGACATCAGTTCCGGCCGGATCGTCTTTTCGTACAGCTCTTGAAGCCTGCTCGTCATCGCCTTCCCCTACGCATCCACGACTTCGCCGCTGCCCTTGAAGACCCGCACCTTGCGGCCGTCATCCAGGGTCCGGAACCCGACGCGCTCGCCCTTGCCGGTCGCCTTGTTGAACAGGGCCACATTCGCCGCTGCCATCGGGGCCTCGCGTTCGATGATGCCGCCCGTCACGTTCTTGTTGGGGTTCGGCCGCACGTGCCGCTTCACCCGGTTCACGTTCTCCACCAGCACCCGCCCGTCGGCGTAGACCCTGAGTACACTTCCGCGTTTGCCCTTGTCCTTGCCCACGCGCACCACCACTTCATCGCCTTTTCGGATCTTCTGCATGGCGCACCTATATCACTTCGGGGGCGAGCGAGATGATCTTCATGAACTGCTCGCTGCGCAGCTCGCGGGTCACGGGCCCGAAGATGCGGGTCCCGACCGGCTGATGCTGTGGGTTCAAAAGCACCGCCGCATTACTGTCGAACCGCACGACCGAGCCGTCGGCCCGCCGCACGCCCACCTTGGTCCGCACGATCACCGCGTCGTACACATCGCCCTTCTTCACGCGCCCGCGGGGGACCGCCTCCTTGATGCTGATCTTTATGATATCGCCGATGCCCGCATACCGGCGCTTGGAACCCCCAAGGACCTTTATGCACTGCACCTTCTTGGCGCCACTGTTGTCCGCGACGGACAGCACGCTTTGCATCTGAATCATGGTGTTCCTTCCGTTAGGCGCGCACTGCGTAGCCCGCCATCATAACATCGATTCACCCGGCCCCAAAGGCCCTACACAACGGGCGGCCGGTCCAGGACGCGCACGAGGCGCCAGGTCTTGGTCTTCGAGAGCGGACGGCACTGCTCGACCAGGACCAGATCCCCCTCGCGGCCTTCGTTGTTCTCGTCATGCGCATGGAGCTTCGTGCTCCGGCGGATGAACTTGCCATACACCGGATGGAGCGTCTTGCGCTCGATCAGTACGGTGATCGTCTTGTCCATCTTGCTGCTCGTCACCCGTCCGGTCGCCGTGCGGGCGGGCTTTTCCAACGTCGCTTCCGTCATGGTCTATCGGCTCCCCGCCTCTTGCATAACCGTCAACATCCGCGCGATGTCCCGGCGCACCTTCCCGATCTCGCTCGTGTCGCGGATCTGCCCGGTGGCCTTCTGCATCCGCAGGGCAAATTGTTTTTCGCGCAGGGCCTCGAGCTCCTTGCGCCGCTCTTCGGCCGACGCCGCCCGCATCTCTTTCAGCTCCATAGGGCCTCTCTTAAGCTACTTGCCGCGCGACGAACGCGGTCTGTACCGGAAGCTTCGCCGCCGCCAGCCGGAAGGCGTCGCGCGCCACCGCCTCGGTCACGCCTTCCATCTCGTAGAGCACCTTGCCGGGCTGGATCAAGGCCACCCAGTACTCCGGATTGCCCTTACCCTTACCCATGCGAACCTCAAGCGGCTTTTTGGAGATCGGCTTGTCCGGGAACACCCTAATCCACACCCGCCCGCCGCGCTTGATGGATCGCGTGAGGGCCCGCCGGGCCGCCTCGATCTGGCGCGACGTCAACCGCCCGCGCCCCAGGGCCTTCAGCCCGAACTCCCCGAAACTCACCTTGTTCCCGCGCGAAGCGAGACCCCGGTTGCGCCCCTTGTGTTGCTTACGAAACTTCGTTCTTTTTGGCTGCAGCATACGTCACTCGGAATCAGGCCGTGGCCTTCTTCCCCTCCGTCTCCGCGTCCGCGGCGTTCATCTGCCCGTAGATCTCGCCCTTGAAGATCCACACCTTGATACCGATCACGCCGTACGTGGTGTGGGCCTCGGCGACCCCATAGTCGATATCGGCACGCAGGGTGTGCAGGGGCACGCGCCCTTCCCGGTACCATTCCGTGCGCGCGATCTCGGCGCCGTTCAACCGGCCCGCGCACATGATCTTCACGCCCAACGCCCCAAGCCGCATGGCGTTCGTCACCGAGCGCTTCATCGCACGCCGGAACATGATGCGCTTTTCGAGCTGCTGGGCGATGTTCTCCGCAACCAGCGCCGCGTCGAGTTCAGGCTTGCGGATCTCCTCGACGTTCAGCTGCACCGGCACACCGGCGAGTTTCGCGAGCTCCTGGCGCATCCGCTCGATATCCTCGCCCTTCTTGCCGATCACGATGCCCGGCCGCGCCGTCCGTATCGTAATGGTCACGCTTTGCGCCGGACGCTGGATGATGATGGAGCTCACGGCCGCGTGCGAAAGCTTGGCCTTGAGCCAGGCCCGAAGCTCGACGTCCGCCCGCACGTTCGCGGCGTAGGCGCCCCGATGCGCGTACCACTTCGCCGTCCAATCCTTGACGATCCCAAGCCGCATCCCGATCGGATTGATCTTCTGACCCATTTCAATTCCCTCCCGCGGCCGCAACCGTGACGCTGATGTGGCTCGTGCGCTTCAGAATCCGCGCGCCACGGCCCTTCGCCCGGGCATGAAAACGCTTCATGGACGACGCCCCGTCGATCTGGATCTCCGAAACCTTCAGTTCGTCGACATCCGCGCCGTCGTTGTTCTCGGCATTCGCGATCGCCGACTCCAACACCTTCTTCACGATGCGCGCGGCCTTCTTCGGGCTGAACTCGAGCACCTCGAGGGCGCGGCCTACCGGCAAGCCGCGAACGAGGTCGGCCACCAGCCGCCCTTTTTGCGGGGAGACGTGCACGTTCTTCAAAACTGCCTTGGTCGCCATGATCAGCCTCCGGAAGCCTTCTTGTCCGCGGTATGGCCCTTAAAGGTCCGCGTCGCCGCAAACTCGCCCAGTTTGTGCCCGACCATGTTGTCCGAGATCAGTACCGGCACGTGCTGGCGCCCGTTATGCACGGCGATCGTCAACCCGATAAAGTCCGGCATGATGGTCGAACGGCGCGACCAGGTCTTGATCGGCTTCTTGTTCCCGGTCCTCTGCGCCTCACCCACCTTCCTGGCCAGATGGTCGTCGAGAAACGGTCCTTTCTTAATCGAACGTGGCACGGTGCGCCCTCACACTTTTCGGTTACTTCTGGTACCGGCGGCGTACGATCATGCCGTCGGTCCGCTTATTCATCCGCGTCCTATAACCCTTGGTCGGGGTGCCCCACGGGCTCACCGGGTGCCGCCCGCCGGACGTCCGTCCCTCGCCGCCGCCATGCGGGTGATCCACCGGGTTCATGGCCACTCCGCGTACGGTCGGCCGGATGCCGCGCCAGCGCGACGCGCCGGCCTTGCCCAGCTTGCGCAGCGAATGCTCGGTGTTCCCGACCTCGCCTACCGTCGCCCGGCATTCGACATGGACCTTGCGGACTTCACCGGACCGCAGGCGCAGCTGGGCGTAATCCCCCTCACGCGCGACATATTGCAACGCCGCCCCTGCCGACCGCCCGATCTGGGCCCCGCGCCCGACCTTCAATTCGACGCAGTGCACGGTCGTTCCCACCGGGATGTTCCGCAGCGGCAGACAGTTGCCGGCGCGGATCGGCGCATCGCTGCCCGACATCACCTCCTGACCGACCTCCACACCCTTGGCGGCGATCACATAGCGGCGTTCACCGTCGGCATACAGCATGAGCGCGATGTGCGCGCTGCGGTTGGGGTCGTACTCCAGCCGCTCGACGCGCGCCGCGATCCCGTCCTTGTCGCGCTTGAAGTCGATGACGCGATAATGCCGCTTGTGGGCGCCGCCCCGGTGCCGCACGGACACCCGGCCGGCGTTATTGCGCCCGTCGATCTTGGCCTTCTTCTCCACGAGCCCCGCGAACGGCGCGCCTTTGTGGAGGTTCGGGTGGACGATCTTGACGAGACCGCGGCGGCCCGCCGACGTGGGTCTTACCTTGACGATTGGCATGCTTCCCCCTATTGCCCCGTCCCGAACTGAATATCAAAACCGGGCTTCAAGGCCACATAGGCCTTCTTGACGTCCGACCGCCGCCCCGGGGTCTTGCCGCCCTTCGCCTTGCCCTTCAGGACCACCACGCGCACATCGGCCACCTCGACCTTGAAGAACTTCTCCACCGCCGCCTTCACGGTCGCCTTGGTGGCGTCCTTGCGTACCCGAAACACGAACTGCCGGTGCTTCTCGGCCAGACGCGTCGCCTTTTCCGAGACGTGGGGCGCCAGCAGAACGCCGTAGATATCGTTGATCATGCCAGCATCTCCTCGAGCTTCTTCACCGCCCCCACCGTCATCAGCACCTTCTCGTGGGAGATCAGCGACACCGGATCGATCCGGTCGCTTGCCCGCACCGCCACCCGGTACAGATTGCGCGCCGCGAGCGCAAGGCCCTCGTCTGCAGTCTCCGCGACGATGAGCACGTCCGGCGAACGTCCGCCGATCCCGAAGGCCGCGAGCTTCGCCAGAAGCTCCTTGGTCTTGGGTCCGCTTTGCATCTCGTCGACCGTGATCAGCCGGTCCTGGCGAATCAGCTCCGACAGAATGGAGCGCAGCGCCACCCGCCGCATCTTCTTGTTCACCTTCTGGCTGAAATCCTGGGTCGCCGCCGGGAACGTCTTGCCGCCGCCCCGCCATATGGGGCTGCGGATATTGCCCGCGCGCGCCCGGCCGCCGCCTTTCTGCGCCCACGGCTTTTTTGTGCTGCCGCTTACCGCCGAGCGGTTCTTCTGTCCGCGCGTCCCCGACCGGCCGCCGGCCTGATAGGCGACGACGATCTGATGCACCAGATGCTCCTTGAAGGGCACCCCGAAGGTCGCGTCCGCGATCTCCACTTCTCCGGTCCCGCCGGAGGCCTTGACCACCGTCATCTTCATGATTGCTTGGCCTCCGTCTTGGCGGCCTTGACCGCCGGACGCACGATGACATCCGAACCGGCCGAACCGGGGATCGCGCCGCGGATCAACAGGAGGTTGCGCTCCGCGTCCACGCGCACCACCACGAGATTCTGCTGGGTCCGGGTCTTCGCCCCGAGATGGCCCGCCATCTTCTTGCCGGGGAAGACGCGCCCCGGCGTCTGCCGTTGGCCGATGGACCCGGGCGCGCGGTGCGAGAGCGAGTTGCCGTGCGACGCCCGGCCGCCTCCGAAATGGTGCCGCTTGATGACGCCCGCGAAGCCCTTACCGATGGTCGTGCCCTGGACGTCGACCTTCTGCCCTTCGGCGAAGATGTCCACGCGCACCTCGGCACCGACCTCCAGGCCCTGGCCCTCGTCGGCCGCCAGGCGGAACTCCCACAGTCCGGCCGCAGGCTCGATCTTCGCCTTGGCGAAATGCCCGGCCTCGGCCTTGCTGACCCGCGACGGACGCCGCGTCCCCGCGGCGATCTGCACTGCGCGGTAGCCGTCGGTCGCCACATCCTTGATCTGCGCGACGTGATTGCGCTCCACCGCGACGACCGTCACCGGCGCGACCATCCCGTCGGCCGCGAACACGCGGCTCATGCCGATCTTCTTCCCAACGATTCCCAGTGCCATGACCGCTCCTAACTGACCTTGATCTCGACATCCACGCCGGCGGCGAGATTGAGCTTCAAGAGTGCGTCCACCGTCTTTTCCGTCGGCTCGATGATGTCCATGATGCGCTTATGCGTGCGGATCTCGAACTGATCCCGTGAGCTCTTGTCCACGTGCGGCGAACGCAACAGCGTGTAGCGCTCGATCTTGGTCGGCAGCGGGATCGGGCCCTTCACGATAGCGCCGGTCCGTTTCGCGGTGTCGACGATTTCCGAGGCCGAACGATCGATGAGTCGATGATCGAACGCCTTGAGACGAATTCTGATCTTTTGGTTGGCCATGGTCCCTACTCAAGTATCTTCGACACCACGCCCGCGCCCACCGTACGGCCGCCTTCGCGGATGGCGAAACGCAGGCCTTCCTCCATGGCGATCGGACTGATGAGGCTGATCGTGAGCTTGACGTTGTCCCCGGGCATCACCATCTCGGTGCCGGCGGGCAGATCGCAGGAGCCGGTGACGTCGGTCGTCCGGAAATAGAACTGCGGGCGGTAGCCCTGGAAGAACGCCGTATGGCGGCCGCCTTCCTCCTTGCTGAGGACGTAGACCTCGGCCTCGAAACGGGTGTGGGGCTTGATGCTGCCGGGCTTGCACAGGACCTGGCCGCGCTCGACCTCTTCGCGCTTGGTGCCGCGCAGGAGCACGCCGATGTTGTCGCCGGCCTGGCCCTGGTCCAGGAGCTTGCGGAACATCTCGACCCCGGTGACGGTGGTCTTGAGGGTGTCGCGCAGGCCCACGATCTCGACCTCGTCGCCGACCTTCACGATGCCGCGCTCGACGCGCCCGGTGACCACGGTGCCGCGTCCGGAGATCGAGAACACGTCCTCGACGGGCATGAGGAAGGTGCCGTCGACGGCGCGCTCGGGCTGCGGGATATAGGTGTCCAGGGCCTCGGCCAGCTTCAGGATCGCGCCCTCGCCCATATCCGAGGTGTCACCCTCCAGGGCCTTCAGGGCCGAGCCCACGATGATCGGGGTCTTGTCGCCGGGGAACTCGTAGCGGTCGAGGAGCTCGCGCACCTCCATCTCCACGAGCTCCAGAAGCTCCTTGTCGTCGACCATGTCGGCCTTGTTCAGGAACACCACGATGTAGGGCACGCCGACCTGGCGGGCGAGCAGGATGTGCTCGCGGGTCTGGGGCATGGGGCCGTCGGCCGCCGATACCACCAGGATGGCGCCGTCCATCTGGGCGGCGCCGGTGATCATGTTCTTGATGTAGTCGGCATGCCCCGGGCAGTCGACGTGCGCGTAGTGGCGGTTGGGGGTCTGATACTCCACGTGCGCGGTCGCGATCGTGATGCCGCGGGCCCGTTCCTCGGGGGCGTTGTCGATCTGGTCGTAGGCCTTGAACTCGCCTCCGAACTTCGCCGACAGGACCTTGGTCAAGGCCGCCGTGAGCGTGGTCTTGCCGTGGTCGACGTGGCCTATCGTGCCCACATTCAGATGGGGCTTCGTGCGTTCAAATTTTCCCTTGGACACCGTGGGTACCTCGTAGACTGGATCGTTTTCGTTCTAACTGGCTTTCTTGATGACCTGTTCGGCGATATTGCTCGGCGCCACCGCGTAGCGCTTGAACTCCATCGCGTAGGTCGCGCGCCCCTGGGTGGCCGACCGCAGCGAGGTCGCGTATCCGAACATCTCGGCAAGCGGCACCTCGGCGCGCACGACCTTGCCGGCGGGCACGTCCTCCATGGCCTGGATGACGCCGCGCCGCGAACTCAGGTCGCCGTTCACGCTGCCCATGTAATCCTCGGGCGTCACCACCTCGACCGCCATGATCGGCTCTAGCAAGACCGGATCGGCCTTCAGGCAGCCCTCGCGAAACGCCATGCTGGCGGCCATCTTGAACGCGTTCTCCGACGAGTCCACCTCGTGGTAGGACCCGTAGTAGAGGCTTACCTTGACGTCCACCACCGGGAATCCGGCCTGGATGCCGCGGTCCAGGGCCTCGCGCACCCCCTTCTCCACCGCCGGGATGTATTCTCGCGGGATCACGCCGCCCTTGATTTCGTCGACGAACTCGAAGCCCTTGCCGGCCTCCTGCGGTTCGATCCGCAGGAACACGTGGCCGTACTGGCCGCGCCCGCCGCTCTGCTTCGCGAACTTGTGCTCCTGCTCGACCTTCTTGCGGATCGTCTCGCGGTAGGCCACCTGCGGCTTGCCGACGCTCGCCTCGACGCCGAACTCGCGCTTCATGCGATCGACGATGATCTCGAGATGCAGCTCGCCCATGCCCGATATGATGGTCTGCCCGGACTCCTCGTCGGTCCGCACCCGGAACGACGGGTCCTCCTGGGCAAGACGTCCGAGCGCAAGCCCCATCTTCTCCTGGTCGGCCTTGGTCTTGGGCTCCACCGCCTGCGAGATCACGGGCTCCGGGAACTCCATGCGCTCGAGCGTGATGATGCGCTCCGGGTCGCACAGGGTGTCCCCGGTCGTGATGTTCTTAAGCCCCACCGCCGCAGCGATGTCGCCGGCGCGGACTTCCTTGATCTCGTCGCGATGATTGGCGTGCATCTGCAAAAGCCGCCCCACGCGCTCCTTCTTGGATTTCACCGGATTGAAGACCGAGTCGCCGCTCTTCATGACCCCCGAATACACCCGGAAATAGACGAGCTGGCCCACGAACGGGTCGGTCGCGATCTTGAACGCGAGCGCGGCAAACGGCGCATTGTCGTCCGCCGGACACTCGGTCAGCGTGCCTTCCTTGTCGTCCAGATGCCCCATGATCGCCTTCTTCTCGCTCGGCGCCGGCAGGTAGTCGATGACCGCATCGAGCATCGACTGTACACCCTTGTTCTTGAAGGCCGAGCCGCACAAGGTCACCACGATCTCGGAGTTCAAGCTGCGCGCGCGCAGGCCCTGCTTGATCTCCTCGGTCGTGAGCGCCTCCCCGCCCAGGTACTTGTCCATGAGCGTGTCGCTTGCCTCGGCGGCGGCCTCGATCATATGCTCGCGCCACTTCTCGCACTCGGCGCGCAGCTCGGCCGGAATCTCACGCTCCTCGAACTTCATGCCCTGGGTCGAGTCGTCCCAGAAAATCGCCTTCATCTTCACGAGATCGACGACCCCCTGGAAGCGCTCCTCGGCGCCGATCGGCAACTGGATGGGCACCGGCTTCGCACCCAGGCGCACCCGGATCTGTTCGACCACCCGCAGGAAATTGGCGCCGGCCCGGTCCATCTTGTTCACGAACGCGATGCGCGGCACGCCGTATTTGTTGGCCTGCCGCCACACGGTCTCCGACTGCGGCTCGACGCCGCCGACGGCGCAGAAGAGCGCACACGCCCCGTCCAGGACCCGCAGCGACCGCTCCACCTCGATCGTGAAGTCCACGTGGCCCGGGGTGTCGATGATGTTGATACGGTGCTCGGGGTAATTCCCGGCCATCCCCTTCCAGAAACAGGTGGTCGCCGCCGAGGTGATCGTGATCCCGCGCTCCTGCTCCTGTTCCATCCAGTCCATGACGGCGGCGCCTTCGTGCACCTCGCCGATCTTATGGGACACGCCGGTATAGAACAGGATCCGTTCCGTGGTGGTGGTCTTACCGGCATCGATATGCGCCATGATGCCGATGTTGCGATAACGGTCGATTGGAGTCGTACGAGCCACGGCCAGATCCTTACGCTAAATTCGTGAGTGGGCGCTTATCTACCAGCGGTAATGGGAAAACGCCTTGTTGGCTTCCGCCATGCGGTGCACTTCTTCGCGCTTCTTCACCGCGTTGCCGCGCCGCTCGGCGGCGTCGATCAGCTCGCCCGCCAGACGCGCGCCCATGGATTTCTCGCCCCGTGCGCGCGCCGCCTCGACGACCCAACGCATAGCCAGGGCCAGCTGCCGGCCCGGACGCACCTCGACCGGGACCTGGTAGGTCGCGCCGCCGACCCGGCGGCTTTTGACCTCGACGAGCGGCTTGGCGTTGTCGATCGCCTGCTGGAACACCGCCAACGGCTCGCCCTTGTTCCGCGAAGCGATCGACTCCAGCGCCCCGTAGATGATCTTCTCGGCCACCGACTTCTTGCCGCTTTGCATCACCACGCTCATGAACTTCGTGAGCATCTCGCTCCCATACTTCGGGTCGGGGCGGGTCGGGCGCTTGGGAACCTCTCTTCTTCTCGGCATATTCTCAACCTTGACACCATGACACCATTAAAACGAGAAAACGCCGCACCGGAGTGCGGCGTACCCTGCTTTCAGATCAGCCTTACGACTTCGGGCGTTTGGCCCCGTATTTCGATCGGCCCTGGCGCCGATCGGCGACGCCGGCCGTATCCAGGGAGCCGCGCACCGTATGGTACCGTACGCCCGGCAAGTCCTTCACGCGGCCGCCGCGGATCAAGACCACCGAGTGCTCTTGAAGGTTGTGGCCCTCACCGCCTATGTAGCTCGTGACCTCGTAGCCGTTCGTCAGGCGCACGCGTGCGACCTTCCGCAAGGCCGAGTTGGGCTTTTTGGGGGTCGTCGTATAGACGCGCGTGCATACGCCCCGCTTCTGCGGACAGGCGTTCAACGCCGGCACGGTCGTCTTCTTATGCGGCTGCACCCGCGGCTTGCGGACCAACTGGTTAATCGTGGGCATTCATGGCTCCGATGCAAATGCTGGCCTAAGGCCCCCATGCGCAAACGGGCCTGGCTCCAAAGGTGCGCGATTCTAGGCACAATGCCATCCCCTGTCAAGAGCACCGACAGGGGATGGCCGCGCGTTACGCCGATATCGCCTCGTCCCCGCCGTCGGTCTTGTTGCGCGTCGGCAACAAGGCCTCGCGCAGGGCGGTCGCCTCGTCCTTATCGTCGGCCCGCTTGCGCTTGCGCTCCTGGTGGTGCGCAAGCCCGCTGCCGGCCGGTATCAGGCGCCCGACTATGACGTTTTCCTTCAGGCCGCGCAGCCGGTCGCGCTTGCCGCTGATGGCCGCCTCGGTGAGGACGCGCGTCGTTTCCTGGAAGGACGCCGCGGAAATGAACGACTCGGTAGCGAGCGATGCCTTGGTGATGCCGAGCAACAACCGCTCGCCGGTGGCCGGCCGCTTGCCGGCCGCCAACACCTCTTCGTTGGCATCCAGCAGGCGCGCCCGCTCCACCTGCTCGCCGGGCAGGAAGTGGGTGTCGCCGGCGTCGATGATGCGCACCTTGCGCAACATCTGGCGGACGATCACCTCGATGTGCTTATCGTTGATCTTCACGCCCTGCAGCCGATAGACGTCCTGGACCTCGTCGACGATGAAATTGGCCATCGCCTCGACACCGAGCAGCCTCAGGATATCCGCCGAGACCGGCGGTCCGTCGACGATCGCCTCGCCCTGTTCCACGGTCTCGCCCTCGAACACCATGATGTGGCGGCCTTTCGGGATCAGATACTCATGCTCCTCGCCGGCCTTGTCGGTGATCAAAAGCCGCTGCTTGCCCTTGGTGTCCTTGCCGAACGACACAACCCCGCTGGTCTCCGCCAGGATGGCGTGGTCCTTGGCCTTGCGGGCCTCGAAGAGCTCGGCCACGCGCGGCAGACCGCCGGTGATATCGCGGGTCTTGGAGCTCTCCTGGGGGATACGGGCGAGCACGTCGCCGACCCCGACCTTCAGCCCGTCCTCAACCGTGATGATGGCGCCAGGCGGCAGCATGTATTTCGCCGGGATGTCGGTACCCGGGATGAGCAGGCCCTTACCCTTGTCGTCCAGCAGCGCGATCATCGGGCGAATGTCCTTGGCCCCGGAGCGATGCTTCGGATCCAGGATCACGTAGGTACTAAGCCCGGTGATCTCGTCGGTCTGCTTGTTGACCGTCACGCCCTCGATCAGGTCGGTGAAGGCCACCGTCCCCGCCACCTCGGTGATGATCGGGTGGGTATGGGGATCCCAGTTCGCGACCACGCGCCCGGCCTTGACCTTGTCCCCCTCGCTCACGTTCAGGACCGCGCCGTACGGGACCTTGTAGCGCTCCCGGTCGCGTCCATGGTCATCTTGCACCACGAGTTCGCCGGAACGCGACACTGCGACGTTGTTGCCGCTCGCGTGCCGGATCAGCTTCAGATTGTTGAAACGCACCGAGCCGTTCGACTTGACCTCGATCCCGCTCACCGCAGTCGCCCGCGACGCCGCGCCGCCGATATGGAAGGTGCGCATGGTGAGCTGGGTTCCGGGCTCGCCGATGCTCTGGGCGGCGATCACGCCCACCGCCTCGCCCTGATTGACCAGATGCCCGCGCCCGAGGTCGCGCCCATAGCACTGGGCGCAAATGCCGTAGCGGGTCTCGCAGGTCACGGGCGAGCGCACGATCACCTGGTCGATATTGCGCTCCTCGAGCAACCGCACTTTGCGTTCGTCCAGGAGGGTGTTGTGCGCGACCAGGACGCTGCTGTCGGCCGGATCGATGACGTCCCCTATGACCACGCGGCCGAGCACGCTCTCGCGCAACGGGACAACGACTTCGCCGCCCTCGACGATCACGCTCTTGCGGATCCCGGCCTGGGTACCGCAGTCGGTCTCGGTCACCACGAGATCCTGGCAGACATCGACGAGCCGGCGGGTGAGGTACCCCGAGTTCGCCGTCTTGAGGGCGGTATCGGCCAGACCCTTGCGCGCGCCATGCGTCGATATGAAGTACTGCAGGACGTTTAGGCCCTCGCGGAAGTTCGCCGTGATCGGCGTCTCGATGATGGATCCGTCCGGCTTGGCCATGAGGCCGCGCATGCCGGCGAGCTGGCGGATCTGGGCCGCGCTACCGCGCGCGCCCGAGTCGGCCATCATGTAGATCGAGTTGAACGACGGCTGGGTGACGGTCTTGCCGGTCGCATCGACCACGTCTTCGACCCCGAGCTTGTCCATCATCGACTTGGCCACGCGCTCGCTGGTGTGCGTCCAGATGTCCACGACCTTGTTGTAGCGCTCGCCGTCGGTGAGCAGCCCGGACGCGTACTGCGTCTGGATGCCGCGTACCTCGGCCTCGGCGTCACCGATGATCTTGGCCTTCTCGGCAGGGGTGACCATGTCGTTTACGCCGATCGATATGCCGGCGCGCGCAGCGAACGCGAAGCCCGTGTACATGAGCTGGTCGGCGAATATCACGGTCTCCTTCAGGCCGACCTGGCGGTAACAGGCGTTGATGAGCTCCGAGATCGTCTTTTTCTTCAGGTCGCGGTTCACGAGCGCAAACGGCAGACCCTCCGGCAGGAGCTCGGATAGGAGCGCGCGGCCGACGGTCGTCTCCACGAGCTTCACGGTCTTCACCTTGTTGCCGGCGTCGTCGACCGTAATATCCGGAATGCGGACCCGGCACTTCGCGTGGAGCGCCACCTTGCGGGTCTCGTAGGCCCTATGGACCTCCGCCACGTCCGCAAAGACCTTGCCCTCGCCCAAGGCGTTCACGCGCATACGGGTCATGTAATAGAGCCCCAACACGATATCCTGCGAGGGGACGATGATGGGCTCGCCGTTCGCCGGCGACAGGATGTTGTTCGAGGACATCATGAGGCTGCGGGCCTCGAGCTGCGCCTCGAGCGAAAGCGGTACGTGCACCGCCATCTGGTCGCCGTCGAAGTCGGCGTTGTAGGGCGCGCACACGAGCGGGTGGAGCTGGATCGCCTTGCCTTCGACGAGCACCGGCTCAAAGGCCTGGATACCCAGGCGATGGAGGGTCGGCGCGCGGTTCAGGAGCACGGGATGTTCGCGAATGACCTCTTCCAGGATGTCCCAGACCTCGGGGCTCGCCTGCTCGACCATCTTCTTCGCGGCCTTGATGGTCGTCGCCAGCCCGCGCATCTCGAGCTTGCTGAAGATGAAGGGCTTGAAGAGCTCGAGCGCCATCTTTTTCGGGAGACCGCACTGGTGGAGCTTCAGGGCCGGGCCGACCACGATGACCGAACGCCCCGAGTAGTCCACGCGCTTGCCGAGCAGGTTCTGGCGGAAGCGCCCCTGCTTGCCCTTGATCATGTCCGCGAGCGACTTCAGCTGGCGCTTGTTGGCGCCGGTGATGGCCTTGCCGCGCCGCCCGTTGTCGAGCAGGGCATCGACCGCCTCCTGGAGCATGCGCTTCTCGTTGCGCACGATGATATCCGGGGCATTCAGATCCAAAAGCCGCTTCAGGCGGTTGTTGCGATTGATCACGCGCCGGTAGAGGTCGTTCAGGTCCGAGGTCGCAAACCGTCCCCCGTCGAGCGGCACCAGCGGCCGCAATTCGGGCGGCAGGACCGGCAGGATCTCGATGACCATCCACTCGGGCCGGTTGCCGGAGTGCAGGAAGGCCTCTATGACCTTGAGGCGCTTGGCGAGCTTCTTGATCTTGGTCTCCGAGGTCGTCCCGCCAAGCTCTTCACGCAGCTTGGCCGCCTCGCCGCCGAGATCGATGCCGCGCAGCAGATCGCGCACCGCCTCGGCGCCCATGCGCGCGTCAAACTCGTCGCCGTATTGCTCGATGGCCTCGAGGTAGGAGTCCTCCGACAGCAGTTGGCCGCGCTCGAGCGGCGTCATCCCCGGGTCCACGACCACATAGGCCTCGAAATACAACACGCGCTCGATGTCGCGCAAGGTCATGTCCAGAACGAGACCCATGCGCGAGGGCAGGGACTTCAAAAACCAGATATGGGCGACCGGGCTCGCGAGTTCGATGTGCCCCATACGCTCCCGGCGCACCTTCGAGAGCGTCACCTCCACGCCGCACTTCTCGCAGATGACCCCGCGGTGCTTCAGGCGCTTGTACTTGCCGCACAGGCACTCGTAATCCTTGATGGGACCGAAAATCTTCGCGCAAAACAGCCCGTCACGCTCAGGCTTGAAGGTGCGGTAGTTGATCGTCTCGGGCTTCTTGACCTCCCCGAAGGACCAGGAACGGATCCGGTCGGGGGATGCAAGACCGATCCGGATCGAGTCGAAATCCTCGTTCTTGCCTGACTGCTTAAACAAATTGAATAGGTCTTTCAAGTCGGTCTCCTCAACGCGGCCGGCAACCCGGCCTGTCGTTTCCGGTCAAATGGCGCAGAACGGATTATCCTTGGTCGAGCTCGATGTCGATACCGAGCGAACGGATCTCCTTGATAAGCACATTGAACGACTCGGGCATACCGGCCTCCATCTTGTGGTCGCCCTTCACGATGTTCTCGAACATCTTGGTTCGGCCCGTCACGTCGTCCGACTTTACAGTGAGCATCTCCTGCAAGGTATAGGCGGCGCCATAGGCCTCGAGCGCCCAGACCTCCATCTCGCCGAACCGCTGACCCCCGGACTGCGCCTTGCCGCCGAGCGGCTGCTGGGTCACGAGGCTGTACGGCCCGGTCGAGCGGGCATGCATCTTGTCGTCGACGAGATGGTTCAGCTTCAGCATATACATGTAGCCGACGGTGATGGGCCGGTCGAAGGCCTCCCCGGTCCGGCCGTCGTACAGCGTGGTCTGTCCGGTGCGCGGCAGGCCGGCGAGCTCCAGCAGATCCATGATCTCCTCTTCGGTCGCCCCGTCGAACACCGGGGTCGCCATGGGCACGCCCTTCACCAGATTGCCCGCGAGGTTCACGATGTCCTCGTCGCTCAACGAGGCGAGATCCTCCTTCTGGCCGCTGCCGTTGTAGGCCTTCTCGAGAAAATGGCGGATCTTGGCCGCCGCGACCTGCTCCTTTAGCATCTCGTTGATCTTGTTGCCGAGTCCGCGCGCCGCCCATCCGAGATGGGTCTCCAGGACCTGGCCCACGTTCATGCGCGATGGCACGCCCAGCGGATTCAAGACGATGTCGACGGTGTCGCCGTTTACCATATACGGCATGTCCTCGACCGGCACGATGCGCGAGATAACGCCCTTGTTTCCGTGCCGTCCGGCCATCTTGTCGCCCGGCTGCAGCCTGCGCTTGACCGCCACGTAGACCTTCACCATCTTCAGGACGCCGGGCGGCAGGTCGTCCCCGGCCGTGAGCTTCTGGCGCTTCTCTTCGAGGCGCGCGTCGAACTCCACCTTCTGCTGCGCGAGATGGTCGCGGATCGCCTCGACGGCCTCGCTTACCTCGTCGTCGCGCATGCGGACCTCGAACCACTGGGCGTGTGTAAGCCCGTCCAGGTAGGCCTTCGTGACCTTGTCGCCGGCCTTGAGCCCCTTGGGACCCCCTTCGGCGACCTTGCCCACGAGCAGGTTTCCGATACGGGCGAAGGCGTCGTTCTCGACGATCCGGTACTGGTCGTTCAGATCCTTGCGGATGCCGATCAGCGCCTGCTCCTCGTTCTGCCGCGCGCGCGCGTCCTTCTCCACGCCGTCGCGCGTGAACACCTGAACATCGATGACCGTCCCCGACATGCCGGAGGGCAGCCTAAGCGAGCTGTCCTTCACGTCGGAGGCCTTTTCCCCGAATATGGCGCGCAACAGCTTCTCCTCGGGGGTAAGCTGCGTCTCGCCCTTGGGCGTCACCTTGCCCACGAGGATGTCGCCGGGGTTCACCTCGGCGCCGATGTAGATGATCCCGGACTCGTCCAGCTTCGCCAGCGCGCCCTCGCCCACGTTCGGGATGTCGCGCGTGATCTCCTCGGGCCCGAGCTTGGTGTCGCGCGAGACCGTCGAAAGCTCCTCGATGTGGATCGTGGTGAACGTATCCTCCTCGACCACGCGCTCGGAGATCAGGATCGAGTCCTCGAAGTTGTAGCCGTTCCAGGGCATGAAGGCGATCAGGACGTTGCGCCCGAGCGCGAGCTCGCCCATGTCGGTCGAGGGCCCGTCGGCCAGCACGTCCCCCTTGGCGATGATATCGCCCACGCGCACGAGCGGCTTCTGGTTGATGTTCGTATTCTGGTTCGAACGCGTGTACTTGATGAGGTTGTAGATGTCGACGCCCGCCTTGTCGGCATCGGTCTCGTCGTCGTTCACCCGCACCACGATGCGGCTCGCGTCCACCGAGTCCACGCGTCCGCCGCGGCGCGCCGTGACCGCGACCCCCGAGTCGACCGCGACCGTGCGCTCCATGCCGGTCCCCACGAGCGGCTTCTCGGACCGCAAGGTGGGCACCGCCTGACGCTGCATGTTGGAGCCCATGAGCGCCCGGTTCGCATCGTCATGCTCGAGAAACGGGATGAGCGAGGCTGCCACCGAAACGATCTGGGCGGGGGCCACGTCGATGTAATCGACCTTGGACACCGCCGACAAGGTGAATTCGTTGCGGTGGCGGCACGACACCATCTCGTCGGTCAGCCTCCCCTCGACGTCCACCGCGGCGTTGGCCTGGGCGATGACGAACTTGCCTTCCTCGATCGCCGACAGGTAGTCGATCTTGTCGGTCACGCGGCCGTCGGTGACCTTGCGGTACGGGGTCTCGAGAAAACCGTACTCATTGGTCCGGGCGTAGACCGCCAGCGAATTGATGAGTCCGATGTTCGGCCCTTCCGGCGTCTCGATCGGGCATACCCGGCCGTAATGCGTCGGATGCACGTCGCGCACCTCGAACCCGGCGCGCTCCCGCGTAAGGCCGCCAGGGCCCAGCGCCGAGACGCGCCGCTTGTGCGTGACCTCGGAGAGCGGATTGGTCTGGTCCATGAACTGCGACAGCTGGCTTGATCCGAAGAACTCCTTGATCACCGCCGACACCGGCTTGGCGTTGATCAACTCCTGCGGCATCAGGTTCTCCGACTCGGCCAGACTGAGGCGCTCCTTGACCGCGCGCTCGACGCGCACAAGTCCGATGCGGAACTGGTTCTCGGCAAGCTCCCCTACCGACCGCACGCGGCGGTTGCCGAGGTGGTCGATGTCGTCGATCTCGCCCTGGCCGTTCTTCAGGCCGATCAGGATCTTCATGACGTCGATGATGTCGTCGCGGCTCAGGATCCCCGGCCCCTCGTCGCTTGCACGACCGAGCCGGCGATTGAACTTCATGCGCCCGACGGCCGAGAGGTCATAACGGTCGAGACTGAAGAACAGGCTCGAAAAGAGGTTCTGCGCGGCCTCCTTCGTGGGCGGCTCCCCGGGGCGCATCATGCGGTAGATCTCGATCTGCGCCTCCATGGCATCGCGCGTCGAATCGATGCGCAGGGTATCCGAGATATAAGAGCCCCGGTCGAGTTCGTTCGTATAGAGCGTCCGGATCTCGGCGATCCCGGCCTTCATGAACTTCTGGATCAGGTCCGCCGTCACGACCTCGTTGGCCTGGGCGATCAATTCCCCGGTGGCGGCGTCGACGACGTCCTCGCCCAGCGGGCGCCCGGCCAGGAACGCGACCACGTTCTCCGGCGGCACCGTAAGTTCGGTCATCTTGGCTTTGTCGATTTCGCGGATATGGCGCGCCGTGATCCGCTGATCCTTCTTGACGATCACATCCCCGGCCGGCGACACGATATCGAAATCCGCCTGTTCGCCGCGCAGCCTCTGCGGGATCAGCCTCAGGCGGACGCCGCCGTCGGACAGCAGGAACGTGTCCATCTCAAAGAAAGTCTGCAGGATGTCCTGTCCGGTCATCCCAAGCGCACGCAAGAGCGTGGTGGCCGGAAGCTTGCGGCGCCGGTCGATGCGCACGTAGAGGAAGTCCTTCGGGTCGAACTCGAAGTCGAGCCAGGAGCCCCGATACGGGATGATGCGCGCCGAGAACAGAAGCTTGCCGGACGAATGGGTCTTGCCGTAGTCGTGGTCGAAAAACACCCCGGGCGAGCGGTGGAGCTGGGAGACGATGACGCGCTCGGTCCCGTTGATGATGAAAGTGCCGTTCTCGGTCATGAGCGGGATCTCGCCGAGATAGACCTCCTGCTCCTTGATGTCGCGGACCGACTTGGCGCCGGTCGTCTCGTCTTTCGAGAACACGACAAGCCGCAGCAGGACGCGCAACGGGGCGGCGTAGATCAGCCCGCGCTGCTGGCATTCCTTGACGTCGAACAAAGGCGTCCCGAGCCGGTAGCTCACGAACTCGAGCGCCGCGGTGCCGTTATAGGACTCGATCGGAAACACCGGCTTGAACGCCGCCTGCAGGCCCTGGTCGACCCGCTGGGTCCGTTCGACATCGGCCTGCAGAAAGCTTTGGTACGACTCTTTCTGCGTCGCGAGCAGATAGGGAACTTGCAAGAGACTCGGCCGCTTGCCGAAGCTCTTGCGGATGCGCTTTTTCTCGGTGAATGAATAGCTCATAGGTTCCTCAGCTCTTGATATCCGGACGATCCCGAACGACAAACAAAGACGGACAGGCCGGTTCGCACCAGCCTGTCCCGACGATCACCCTGTCGTCACCGCGTTTTTTACGGGCAATCGGCTACCCTTACTTCAGGTCGACCTTGGCGCCAGCCTCTTCCAGCTGCTTCTTCATGGTCTGCGCATCGGCCTTGGCCACGGCCTCCTTCACGGTCGCAGGCGCCGACTCGACGAGATCCTTCGCCTCCTTCAGCCCGAGATTGGTGATCGCCCGCACCGCCTTGATGACTCCAACCTTGTTGTCGCCGATCTCCGCGAGCACGACGTCGAAGCTGTCCTTCTCGGCAGCCGCCGCCGCCCCGGCACCCGCGCCGCCCGGGGCGGCCACCGCCACTGCGGCAGCCGCCGCCGAGACGCCGAACTTCTCTTCCATCTGCTTGATCAACGCCGACAGGTCGAGAACCGACATGTTCGCGATCGTGTCCAGGATTTCTTCCTTCGATACCGCCATGATGCTATCTCCTCGAAAAATTGACTTGACCTTTAAAGCCCTGAAAACGGCCTGCTACTGAGCCTTGTCGCGTATCGCCGCGAGCGTCCGCACGAACCGCGCGGGCACCTCGTTCAGCGTCCGGACGAACTGGGCGACCGGCGCCTGCATGGTGCGCATCAAGGTCGCCAGCAGGACCTCGCGGCTCGGCAACAGCGCGAGCGCCTGCAGCTGCTCGCCGCTCATGAGCGCGCCGTCCATGGCGCCGACCTTGATCACGAGCTTGTCGTTGGCGCGGGCAAACTCGCTCAAGACCTTCGCGACCGCCACCGGATCGGACGACGCCGCGAACGCGAGCGGCCCCTTGAGATGGCTGTCGAGGCACGCAAACGGCGTCCCCGCCACCACCCGCCGCACCAGGGTGTTCTTCACGACCTTGACGTACACGCCGGCCTTGCGCGCCTCGGCCCGCAAGGTCGTCATCTGCGCCACGGTCAGCCCCCGGTACTCGGCCACCACCGCCGCCTCCGCCCCCGCAATGGCCGCGGAGACCTCGGCTACGACTGCCTTCTTTTGCTCAAGATTGAGACTCAACGAATCACCTCCTTCACTCCCCCCGTCACGGGGGCCGGCGATCCGCGGCTTTAAAGGCCCCGGACACCATCTGCGCCGGCAAGATTAAGCGTTTCCGCGCCGGCGGTCTTCGACATCTGTCCGGACATCGGACAGTCCCAGCCTGCCTTCTACTGCGGTAAAGACCCCTGGTCCACGCGCACGCCCGGACCCATGGTCGCAGACAGCGTGACGCGCTTCATGTAAATCCCCTTGGCTGCGGTGGGCTTGGCCTTTTGCAGGGCCGCGACCAGCGCCAGAAAGTTCTCCTTCAGGGCCTCTTCCGTAAACGAGGCCTTGCCGATCGCAGCGTGCACGATACCCGCCTTGTCGGCGCGGTATTGGACCTGGCCGGCCTTGGCGTTTTCCACGGCCTTGGCCGGGTTGGGCGTCACCGTCCCGACCTTCGGGTTGGGCATGAGCCCGCGCGGACCCAGGATCTGGCCCAACTGCCCGACGATGCGCATCGCCTCCGGGGTCGCTATGACCACGTCGAACGCGAGATTTCCAGCCTTCACCTGATCGGCGAGATCCTGGAACCCGACCACGTCCGCCCCGGCCTTGCGGGCCGCGGCCGCCGCTTCGCCTTCCGCGAACACCGCGACCCGTACCGTCTTGCCCGTACCGCGCGGCATGACGGCCGATCCGCGGACATTCTGGTCGGACTTGCGGGGATCGATCCCGAGGTTCACCGCGACCTCGACCGACTCGTCGAACTTGGCGTTCGCGGTCTTCTTGACGAGCGCCAAGGCCTCATCCAGGCCGTAGAGCCGCGCCCGATCGACGAGCGGGCGCAAGGCCCGTGCGCGCTTGCCGCCTTTCACGATCTCGGCCATCAGACGCCCTCCGTCTCAAGACCCATGCTGCGCGCGCTCCCGGCGATCAGGCGCACCGCGGCCTCGAGGTCCGTGGTATTCAGGTCCGGCATCTTCAGGCGCGCGATCTCCTCGAGCTGCGCGCGGCTGACCTTGCCGACCTTGTTCGTATGCGGGGTCTTGCTGCCGCTCGTAATGCCCGCCGCCTTCTTCAGAAGGATGCTTGCGGGCGGCGTCTTGGTGACGAAGGTAAAGCTCTTGTCGCTATAGGCCGTAATGACCACCGGGATCGGCAGGCCTTCCTCCATGCCCTGTGTGCGGGCGTTGAAGGCCTTGCAGAACTCCATGATGTTCAATCCGCGCTGACCGAGCGCAGGCCCGATCGGCGGCCCGGGGGTCGCCTTCGTCGCCGGCACCTGCAACTTGATGTAGGCGTCGATCTTCTTTGCCATTATGGGCTCCTATGGGGTTCAAGCGCCTCGCGGCTCCCCCGTGGGTTTGCGGGATCCGGCGTTCTTACGCCTTCTCTACCTGACTAAAGTCCAGCTCGACCGGGGTCTGACGCCCGAAGATCGACACCGAAACCTTAAGCTTGCTCTTTTCGTAGTTGACGTCCTCGACCGTCCCATTGAAGTCGAGGAAGGGGCCATCGATGACACGGACCTGCTCTCCGCTCGTAAACGAGAACTTCGGCCTCGGCTTCTCCACGCCGTCCTGCACTTGGCGCAGAATCATCTCGGCCTCTTTGTCGCTGATCGGGGTGGGCTTCGTGCCCGAGCCGCCGATGAAGCCGCTCACCTTGGGGACGGCCTTCACCAGATGCCAGGACTCGTCGGTCATCTCCATGCGCACCAGGACATAGCCGGGGAAGAACTTGCGCTCGCTGGTCCGGCGCTGGCCGCTCTTCATCTCGACGACCTCTTCGGTCGGCACCAGTATCTCCCCGAACAGATGCTGCATGCCGGCGCGTGCAATATGTTCCTTCAAGGTCTTTTCGACGTTCTTCTCGAACCCCGAGAAGGCATGCACTACATACCAACGCATCGCCATCGGATCACGACCTCCCGGTCAACATGCTGACGCCCTTGATCAAACCTAGGTCCACGATCCACAAAAACAGCGCGACCAGCACCACAAGCACGATGACGACGAGCGTCGTTTGCATCGTTTCCTTGCGCGTCGGCCAAACGACCTTGCCCAACTCGACCCGCGCCTCTTTGACGAACGTCCACGCCGAACGCCCCGTGGGTGTCTGCATCACCGCCGCGACCGCGAGCGCCATCCCCGCCAACAGCGCGACGACACGCCAAAGCTCGGGCTCGTTCGAAAGAACGTAGTAACCGGCAACGCCGCCCGCCAGCAACATCATGGCCACGGCCAGCTTCAGCTTATCCACCATTACTGCCCATACACCCCAAAGAACGAATGGCAGGCCAGGAGGGAATCGAACCCCCAACCTTCGGTTTTGGAGACCGACGCTCTGCCAATTGAGCTACTGGCCTAAACTCGAACCGCCGGAGACCCGGCCCCTACTCAAGTATCTTCGACACCACGCCCGCGCCCACCGTACGGCCGCCTTCGCGGATGGCGAAACGCAGGCCTTCCTCCATGGCGATCGGACTGATGAGGCTGATCGTGAGCTTGACGTTGTCCCCGGGCAT
>DAIDMD010000105.1 GCA_027449165.1 Acidiferrobacter sp.
ACCGTGACCTATGCCAAGCGCCAGCAAGGGCGCAAGGTCTTCGGCGGACAGACGACGCATCTGCCGCTCAAGGTGAACACGGCGGGGGTGATCCCACCGATTTTTGCGTCGAGCATGATCTTATTCCCGACCATGGCGGCGAACTGGTTCGGGCAGGCGAAGGGTATGGGTTGGCTGCATACGGTGGCGAACGCCCTGGCCCCCGGCCAGCCGGTCTACCTGATCGTATTTACGGTGGCGGTGATGTTCTTCTCGTTTTTCTACACCGCCATGATCATGGACCCCAAGGATACCGCGGACAACCTGAAGAAGTCAGGCGCGTTCATCCCCGGGATCCGGCCGGGCGAGCAGACCCGGCGGTATATCGACGACGTGATGTCGCGGTTGACGCTGTCGGGCGGGATATACATCACGCTGGTGTCGCTGTTGCCGGAATTTTTGATCCTGAAGTGGAACGTGCCGTTTTATTTCGGGGGCACGTCGCTGCTGATCATAGTGGTGGTCGCCATGGATTTCATGGCGCAGGTGCAGGCGCACCTGATGTCGCATCAGTACGAGAGTTTGTTGAAGAAGGCGAACCTCACAGGCGGGGTGAGCGGGCTACCTAATAAGTAGGGGAAACCATGAAAGTCAGGGCGTCGGTGAAGAAGTTGTGCCGTAACTGCAAGATCGTGCGGCGAAAAGGGGTTGTCCGGATCGTGTGTAGCGACGCGCGCCATAAGCAGCGCCAGGGCTAGGCTTGATATTCCGGGGTTTCTAGGCTAGGCTTGCGCGCTTTTCGTTGGCGAAAGGCGCGTTTAGGAGAGAAGAATACGATGGCCCGTATTGCAGGCATCAATATCCCGAACCACAAGCATGTCGAGATAGGGCTTACGTCCATTTACGGCATCGGGCGGCAGCGCTCTCGGCAGATCTGCGACGCCGCGGGCGTGGCGGCGACCGTGAAGGTGAAGGACCTGACGGACGCCGAGGTCGAGAAGATCCGCGCCGAGGTCGGCAAGCTCATGGTCGAGGGGGATTTGCGCCGGACCGTCTCCATGAACATCAAGCGGCTCATGGACATCGGAAGCTATCGCGGCATGCGCCACAGGCGCGGCCTGCCGGTCCGCGGGCAGCGTACCAAGACCAACGCGCGCACGCGCAAGGGCCCCCGCAAGGGCATTCGGAAGTAACGGATAAAGGACAGGTATGGCGACTAATACACCCGCAGCGGGCAAGGCCAAAAAGCGCGTCAAGAAGAACGTCGCCGAAGGCGTGGCTCATATCCAGGCGTCATTCAATAACACGGTGATCACGATTACCGATCGGCAGGGAAACGTGTTGTCCTGGGCGACCGCGGGTGGCGCAGGTTTCAGGGGCTCCCGGAAAAGCACCCCGTTCGCGGCCCAGGTGGCCTCGGACAAGGCCGGGCGGGCCGCGCAGGAGTTCGGCGTGAAGGCGCTGGAGATCCGTGTGAAGGGTCCGGGGCCGGGCCGCGACTCGGCGGTGAGGGCCCTGCATTCGGCGGGCTTTGAGATCAGCAACATCATCGATGTAACGCCCATCCCCCATAACGGTTGTCGTCCGGCCAAGCGCCGGCGCGTCTAGTCGACGGAGAGAGAAGAATGGCCCGTGAGAACGCGGATGCAAAATGCCGTAAATGTCGGCGCGAGGGCGGAAAGCTCTTTCTAAAGGGGGAGAAGTGCTTTACGGACAAGTGTCCGGTCTCCAAGCGCTCTTATGCCCCGGGGCAGCACGGCCAGCGGCGTAGCCGGCTGTCGGATTACGGGACGCAGCTTCGCGAGAAGCAGAAGCTCCGGCGGATCTACGGAGTGCTGGAGGCGCAGTTCGCGAATTACTACGCCGAGGCCGACAGGCGCCGCGGCAACACCGGGGAAAACCTGCTGAAGCTGTTGGAGTGCCGGCTGGACAACGTGGTGCACCGGATGGGGTTCGGGGCGTCGCGCTCCGAGGCGCGCCAGCTCGTGCGGCACAATGGCGTCCTGGTGAACGGTAAGCGGGTCAATATCCCGGCGTATCAGTTGTCTGCCCAGGACGTGATCGAGGTGAGTTCCGGCGCCAAGGAGCAGCTGCGGGTGAAGGCGGCTCTGGAGGCGGCCGAGCAGCGCGGGTTCCCGGAGTGGATCGAGGTCGACATCAAGGCCATGAAGGGGACCTTCAAGGCCGTGCCGGAGCGACGCGATGTGCCGGGCGACATCAACGAGCAGCTCGTCGTCGCCCTGTACTCGAAGTAAACGGCCAGAGGGAAAGCATATGCAGAGTTCGGCAGCGGAATTTCTTAAGCCCCGGAACGTCGGCGTGCAGACGTTGGGTCCCATGCACGCCCGCATCACGCTTGAGCCCCTGGAGCGCGGCTTCGGCCACACCCTGGGGAACGCGCTGCGCAGGATATTGCTGTCATCGATGCCGGGCTGCGCGGTGACCGAGGCGCGGATCGAGGGGGTATTGCACGAATACTCGACGATAGAGGGCGTTCAGGAAGATGTGATCGACATCTTGCTGAACCTGAAGGGCCTGGCCATGCGCATGGAGGGGCGCCCCGAGGCGCGGCTGACCGTGGATAAGACCGGCCCGGGCGTGGTGACGGCTGCGGACATCCATACGGACCAGAGTGTGGAGATCGTGAACCCCGGGCATGTCATCGCGACCCTGACGAAGGCCGTGCCGCTGCGCATGGAGCTGACGGTGGTCGCGGGGCGGGGCTACGAGCCGGTGCCGGCGCGCATCCTGAACGAGGAGCGACCGCTTGGCGGCATGCAGATCGATGCCTCGTTTAGCCCCATCCGGCGGGTCGCGTATACCGTTGAGAACGCGCGTGTCGAGCAGCGTACCGATCTCGACAAACTGGTCCTGGATATCGAGACGAACGGGGCCATCGACCCGGAGGCGGCGGTGCGCCGCGCCGCGAACATCCTGCGCGATCAGATGGCGGTGTTCGTGGACCTCGAGAGCAAGGGGGCCGAGGTCAGGGTCGAGGAGGAGCCGGACATCAATCCGATCCTGCTGCGGCCGGTGGACGACCTGGAGCTGACCGTTCGGTCGGCTAACTGCCTGAAGGCGGAGAACATCTTCTATATCGGCGATCTCGTGCAAAAGAGCGAGATGGAGCTTTTGAAGACGCCGAACCTGGGGAAGAAGTCGCTCACCGAGATCAAGGACGTGCTGGCGTCCCACGAGCTGACCCTGGAGATGAAGTTGGAAAACTGGCCGCCGGCGTCGCTTCGGAACAAGGTTCCGGGCGAAGGCCTGGATCGGTAAGAGAGAGAGGGGTGATCCATGCGGCACGGCAATAGCGGACGGAAATTCAACGTAACGAGCGCCCATCGCAAGGCGCTGTTCAAGAACATGGCGGTATCCTTGTTTCGGCACGAACAGATCGTGACGACATTGCCGAAGGCCAAGGAGCTGCGGCGGATCGCCGAGCCCCTGATCACCCTCGGCAAGACCGCGACGGTGGCAAATCGGCGGCTCGCGTTCGCGCGGCTTGGTGATCGCGAGATCGTAGGCAAGCTCTTCGACGAGCTCGGCGTGCGGTATCGGAACCGGCCCGGCGGCTATCTGCGGATCCTGAAGATGGGCCTGCGTGCGGGCGACACCGCGCCCATGGCGGTGGTCCAGCTCATGGACCGGCCGGCCCAGGCGGAGGCCGAGGAAAAGGGCGACGCCGCCTGAGGCGCTAAGTCTCGCAGGAGCAATGACAACGCCGGCCGGGCATGACGCCAGCCGGCGTTTTATCATGCTCCAGTCCAATACTTCTCGGGATTGGGCCAAATACTCGCTGCGATTGCAGCGCTGTCTGCATGCATCCCCTCAGGACGCGCCGGAACCCCAGCTCATTGTTACGGGCGAAGGGGACGGAGCGAGGCGCCGTCACCAAGCATCAACCTCACCGGCTGGGCGCGAGCTCGGCGTGCACGTCCGGCAACTCCGGCCGAATATGCGACCGAAATACCGTATACACCGCGCGGCGAATTGACGTCCGTGTCGCTTGGCGTGGGATGGTCGTTCCGGCGATCCGCCGTAAGCGCTCCAGCAACCGCACCCTGCCCGTGATCCCCTAAGTCGCCTACGCTTCGATCCATCACATTGATGGAGACGGATGTATGGCGAAGATCCGCAGTAATGAGGCTTGGCTAGAGCTCTTTGCCGAGTACGAGGC
>DAIDMD010000106.1 GCA_027449165.1 Acidiferrobacter sp.
GGTGATCGTGGCCGATGCCTGAGGGCGATCTCGATCTGGTCGTTCTCGTCACCCGCGTCCTGGGGTCGGCACCTACGGCGGTCGGCGATAGCATGTGGCGCCCGGGTGGCGGGGCGTGGCAGGGGACGGTGGGCGGGGGCCAGCTCGAATGGGCCCTGCACCGGATCGGCGCCGATCTCGCGCGGCAGGCGGTGCAGGGCCGCCGCCACCGTATCGCGCTTGGTCAGGCGTCGGACCAGTGCTGCGGCGGCGTGGTGGAGGCGATCGCCGTGGCCCTCCCGCCGCCGCTCAAGGCCTTGGCCGCGCAGACGGGAATCCATATCTACGGGCTCGATGGGCCAAAGGGTCCGGAATTCCTCGGCGGGCTCGACGCCCGCGGTCTTTGGCGCGGCGCCGCGGTGCCGGCGGCCCTCCGGGAGGCGGCGTCGCGGCAGGGTGACAGCGGCCTTATCACCCTCGACGGCGTTACATATTTCGTCCATGTGCCGCTCGTCCGGCCGCCGCTTTGGCTCTTCGGGGCCGGGCACGTCGGCGCGGCGCTCGCGCCCCTTTTAAGCGGGCTCGGTTTCGCGGTCGAGGCGTTCGATGCGCGATGCGAATGGAACACGGCCGAGCGGCTGGGCCCGGCGGTGACGCGGCGGTTGCAGAGCGAGGCGCCCGGGGACGATCCGCCGGTGCCGCCGAGCGTCCTCATCGCCACCCACAGCCATCGCCTCGACTTTACCCTCCTGTGCGGATTACTGAACCGCCCGACGCGCTATCTCGGGGTCATAGGCAGCCGCTCGAAGGCGGAGATCTTCCGCCACCGGCTCGCGGCGCTCGGTTTCGACGATAGGGCGCTGTCCCGGCTGCGCATGCCCATGGGCGTGCCCGGCCTCGGCAAAAAGCCGCTCGAGGTGGCCGTGAGCGTGGCCGCCGAACTCCTCGCCCGCGGGCTGCACAAGCCATGTACGCGGTGATTCTCGCGGGCGGGCGCTCGCACCGCAACGGGCGCCACAAGGCCTGCCGCAGGTACCGGGCACGGGCGTGGCTTGCGTTCCTGTGCCGGCCATTGCGCCGTGCGGGTCTGGGCGTGCGGGTGGTCGTCGGCCTGCGGGCCGCGCAGGCCAGCCGCTGCGTGCCCCAGGGCGTGCGGCGGCGCTGGAACCGCGCGGCGCGCCACGGTTCGCCCCTGGGCTCGCTTCAGGCCGGGCTCTGGGGCCGGCCCGAGGCGGTGCTGGTCATGCCGGTCGATGTGCCGCCGCCCTCGGGGACGCTGCTTGGGCGTCTGCGCCACGCGCTGCGGCCGGAAGGCGCCTGTGTGCCCGCCTATCGGGGCCGACGCGGCCATCCGGTGCTGTTGGGCGCGCGTCTGGCGCACCGGCTGCGCGCCGCGGATGCGCGCACCGAACGTCTGGACCGCATTGTGGCGGGCGGCCCTTGTACATCGTGCGCGACGCAGGCGCGCTCGGTCCGGCAGAACCTGAACCGGCCGCGGGACTGGCGGCTCTATGTGCGCGCAAGCCGCGGGCTAGGCAAAGACCTCCCGCCCCACCCGGGGCGCCCGCGCCTCAGCCGTCGGCCGAGGCGCCAGCCAGCGCGCGCGGGGGGAAGGCAAGGCGCGTGACGGCGGTGAGCGCCGCGCCGGCCGCGAGACCCACGAGCGGCGAGATGTCCACGGCATGGAGGGCCTGGGCGCCGGCCCCGGTCCACACGGGGTTGGCCGAAAAGACCGCCGTGGCCAGCATGCCGAGGGCGAGGACCGGGCCGTTACGACGCCGGCCGGCGCCCAGCCCGTCCAGGGTCGGGGTGCGCCGCATGATGAGATCTGCGACCACATGTACGGCGACGATGCCCGTCCAGGGGGCGGCAACGAGGATGATCATAGACAGGAATACCTGGAAGACGTCGAGAAAGGACGGCGCGAAAAACAGCATCCAGGTGGCAAGCCCGGTCGCCACGGCCGCATCGATGGCGGTCGACAGGCGCCGTCCGAGGTCTTTTTGCAGGAACACGGCGAGACTGAAGGCCGAGCTGTAGGCGTTGAGGAAGTTGGAGGCGAGCAGGCCGAGCAGCGCGAAGGCGCAGAAAGCCTGGTAGGTGTCGCCGTAAAAGACCGAGGCCGCCATGGTGATGCCGTGCCGGCCGATGTCGACGCCGCCGGCCTCGCTCAACCTCACCGCCGTAAAGAGGATCGCGCAAGTCCCGACGAGTCCGCCGAGGAAGGGGCCCATGACCACTCGGCGCAGGGATCCGCCGGGCCGAATAAAGCGCGAGTAGTCGGCGGCGAAGGTGGTCCACGACAGGGCCCCACCCATGGACGCAAGCGACAGGGCCCCGAGAAAGCCGGTTAGGCCGCGGGGCGCCGTCGCAGCCGCCGCCTGCGGATGCGGCGTCAGATGCAGGAGGATGAGCGGCACGAGGGCGAGCAGAAGCACCGCCGATGCACGCTGCGCCTGGACGATCGCGCGATAGCCGATCAGCGGCACGGCGAAGTTGGCGGCCAGCGACAGGCCGAAGGCGATCAGCGTCTGGCCTGCGGTGTAGCGGGGCAGGCTGCCGAAGAGGAGGGTGCGCACGAGATAAATGACGATGACGAGCACGACGCTTTCCCAGCCCACCTGGGAGAGCCAGTTCGAGGCGGCGATGCCGCGGTTGATCCGTTTCCCGAAAAGCGCCTCGGAAATGACCATGGTCGGAACGGCGAAGACAAAGCCGGGTACGCTGATCAAACCGACCAGCACGAAGAGAAGGGCCGCGGCCACCACGACCGCGGTCATGCCGGTGTGCGGAAAGCCGGTCGCGATCATGCCGCCGAGCGGGATCGACGTGGCGGACATGGTGGCGGCGAGCCAGATGAACGCCGCGCTCTCGGGTGTGCTGGTCCGCTCGCTGGCCGCTACCGGCCTCAAGGCCTGACTATCGTGCATGTTGTGATTTCCTCCGGTACTAGAGTAGCGACTGGACTCAGCCCGTTCCACTAATGTGGACGACAATCTCGAAGGTGGTCGGTGTCTTGGGCATGCCCGCGAGAAACGCCGGGTAGGCGGTCTTGCGTACCGCCGCCAGCGCCGCCTCATTGACCGCGTCGATGGGGCTGCCCGCGCGGATCCGTGCCCACAAAAGCCGCCCGGAGGGCGCCAGCCGGAATTCCACCAGGGCATGCCCCGCGAGTCCCATCGCGCGCAGCATCGCCGGCACACGCAGGCGGGCCTGGATACGCGGCCGCACGACACCCACGTAGCGCGCCATCAGCGTGGCGAGCGCCTTGGTAGAGGGCGCGGCGACCGGCGGATGGGGCGTAGCCTGCGGGGCCGGCTTGGGCGTGAGCGGGTGCGGGCGGGCGACCGGGCGGACGGGGGCGGCGTGCTTGATCGCGCGCGGCTTGGGCGCATGGGTGGGGGCCGGCGCCGGCGTGCGTATCGGGCGGGGCTGGGGGTGCGCCTTCGGCGGGGGCGGCGCCGGTTGCGGGCGCGGACGCGGAATGGGGCGTGTGGGCGCCACCAGATGAACGCTTACCACAGGCGGCTGCCGCACCACCGGCGCCCGCGCCGGGTGCCAAAGCATCGTGGCGGCGACCGCCAGGCATTCCGCTGCAAGGACCCCTATGCCGATGCGCCGAAAGCGCGCATCGGGCCCGTCGGACTCCGGCAAAAGATAGGCAGATACGGACTGGTTCATGGATCTCCCCCCGACCGGTTGGCGCGCATTGTCCCCGTTGCCGCCCTCAGGGCGTGGGCGTTGCGGCGATCCCGACATGGGTGATCCCGGCGCGCGCGCAGGCGCCCATGACGTGTACGAAATCCTCGAAGGGCACATGCTTGCTCGAGGCGATGGTGACGCGCGCCGCGCCGTGGCCGCCGTAGGTTTCCAGGTAGGCAGTCAGCTGCGTCAGCGTCATGGGCCGGCCATGGACCACGATTTGGTTATCGCTCGTGACATTCACCACGAGATTCGGGTGCGGCAGCGTATGCGCCGCGCGCGAGGAGGGCAGCGCGATATGGAGCCCCTTGTCGGAAATCATCTGCATCGTGATCATGATGAAAAAAACGAGCAGGAAGAGCATCACGTCGATCATGGGGATGATTTCGACGCGCCCGCGCTTGCGTTTGCGGCAGGTGTGGGCAGCCATCTACTTGGCCTCCGCGACCGCATGGGCCGCGCGGCCGGCGTGCGGAGCCGGAGCGGCCCCGCTGTGCAGGACCGGTGCGCCGTCCATACGGTTTATGAGAAGGACCTTCAGGGACTCGAGATTGTGGATGATCTTTTCAATGACGTCGTTGAAGGCGTTGTAACTGATCAGTCCGACCATGGCGATGAAGATGCCGGTGGCGGTCGACACCAGGGCATCGGCCACACCCGCGGTGACGGACGTCGGGGAATGTCCTGGCGAGGCGAGGATCGAGAAGGCATGGAACATGCCGATGATCGTCCCGAAGAGGCCGAGGAGGGGCGCGAGCGTCACGATCGTATCCAGAACCCACAGGCGTTTGTCGAGCGTGGGCGTGATCAGGAAGATGGTCTCGTCGAGGCGGTTGGTGAACGCCTCGCCGCGGGCGCTGCCGTAATGGTGGGTGAGCCCAAAGTAGCGCTGCGCGACATCGAGGAGATGCCATTCGGGGAGGAGTGCCGCCGACTGCATGAGGCGTCCGAGGTCGTCGCGCTGCAATTTGCCGAGGGCGGTTACTGCGCGGATGATGCCGCGTCCGCGGCGGATGGCCCGCCGCAGGAACCAGAAGCGGTCGATGATGACGGTGATCTCGAGCGCCATGAGGAGCGCAAGGACATACAAAACGCCGTCGGAATAGTTAGCGAGATGGATGATATAGGACTGCGCGATCATGGTGTCTCCCGGCTATCAGGGGGCATGCGCTGGGGCGGATGCCTCAAAGGCCGTATCTGCAGATTCCATGCCAGCGGGGGAATACCCCTCAATCGCAAGAAATCCGCGAGAATACGGGCGGGAGGCGCGTGCGCCGGCGTACTTTCGGCGCATCGGGGGCGGTCTGTGCACCGCTTCGGCACAGACGCGGCGATGCTTTGCGGGCGGGTACGGGCGGCGCGCCCCGGGACGGTCCCAAAGACCCCTCGCGAAGCCGTGCGGTCCCCCATCGCGGACGGGATCGCGATTGGCGGGTGCGCGGGCCACGAACGGGCAGCGGATGGTCTTTTTGAGCCCGCGGTGTACTGGCCATGGTATGGCTGGGCTGCGTACCGGATCGCGGTACAACCACAACTTAATGCTCTTGGGATTCCGGTGTGTTGGCGCCTCCGCTTCCCTCAGCGGAAGTGCGGCACATTGCTCACAGTATTGCGAAGCGAGTCTGGCGCCGCTTCACGCCGGGAAAGCTACATGCGCTCGTCGCGCGCACCCATACCCCTGCACTGCAAGCCGCCAGGGGCCAGCACAAGGGCGCACGGCGGCGCGAGGCATTGTTGCCGCGAGCTCGGCGGCTCGCGGCAAGTGGGCTCTCGCAGCGGGCTATTGCCTGTGAGCTGGGTACGCATCAGAGCACCATCGCCCGGTGGCTAGGCCCGAGCGGGGGCAAAATCAGCGACGCTAAGGCGTCGTTAATAAATAAAGGTAACAACTTAATCATCGAGCCTTCGCGTTTGGCTTAATGACGTAGTTCCACTCGCCGTGAAACTTGTCGCGCTCCAGGTTGGCGCGTTGCATCTCTTCGTTGGTGACGTCGCGGCCGGTGGGATATTTCCGCCGATCCAGCCGGCACGTGACCTTGAGACCCTTCGCAGTCGTGGTAGCGGAGATGAGCTTGACGATGGTTTCGTAATCGCGTAGTGGCTCACCGCGCCAGTTCGAGGAAATGAATGAGAACAGCCGGTGCTCGATCTTATTCCACTTGCTGGTGCCCGGAGGGAAATGGCAAACCGCCACGGCCAGGGCCGCCTGGTCGGCGAATTTCTGCAACTCCAGCTTCCAAAGCCGCAACCTCCACCCGTTGCTGCCGCCACCGTCGGCTGTGATCAGGATCTTCTGGGCATCGGGGTAGAGACGGCGCCCCTCCGCGCGCCACCAGCCTCGAATCGAGGCCACGGCAAAGGCGCCCGTGTCATGATCGGTCCCCACGTTCACAAAACCGGCGTTGCGGCCGATGTCGTAGATGCCATACGGAAAAGCCCGGGGCACGTCCGGTCCCGGAAAGTCGTGCCCTTGGACGGGGAGCGGTTCCCTGCTCGCGCGCCATTGCCGTCCCGCGTTGTGATAGTTGCCGATCAGCTCCTTCTTCTTGGTATCCACCGAGATGACCGGCAGCCCGTGCCGGAGGTAACGCTTGACCGTGAGATTGATATGGCGGAACTGGGCATCCCGGTCCGGGTG
>DAIDMD010000107.1 GCA_027449165.1 Acidiferrobacter sp.
CGAGGATCATGTCTGGATGAACCCGACGCACCCGTTCCAGGTTCTTGCGCGTGCTGACCGCAGCAACCTTTTTGGCATCGGTGCGCCGAGGCTGCCCGTGACCTGGGGATAGAAGATACTGGCGCTGACCGCCATATTGGCCTGCGCCTCCCGCAACTGGGCGCGCGCCGCCGCCAGGGTCGGACTATGGCGCATCGCCTGGATCACCAGCGCGTCCAGACGGGGGGAATGGAACAGGGTCCACCAGCGGACAACGGCCGGCCGGCCGTAGACGAATTCCTGGCGTGCGCCGCTTTTGGCGGATTCACCTCCCACCGTCCGCGGGCCGGGCCGTGCCGTATAACCAGACCCCGGCGGCACCTTGGGCAGATGCAGGGGAATCTCGAAGCCGCACCCCGAAAGGGCGGCCGCCACGATCCCCGCCGCCGTCAGGACCAGGACTCTATGCGGGTCCCCTTCGCCCCCGGACTCGTCCGTGGCGGGTCTTGAGTCCGCACGATCCCCGGTGACGCCCTCGCCCGACAGACGCCGCCTCACCCTACGGCCCGGGCGCCACGGCGCCATCATGCCCCGAATCCTGCCGCCGGCGCCCGCCCGCCCCGATCCCCACATAGACGCCCCCCGTGAAGACACTCGGGTCGACCCACGACAAGCACGCCCGCTAGCGACGACATCAACGGGCGACAAAGACGATGTCGGCCGCGTGTTTTCGATCATGATACGCCCTTCACGCAGGCAACCGTCAAATGCGTCCCCCTGGACGCGCTCCGGGACTTGGCCGACCGCAGCCCCGCGGGTCTCCGATGTCCGGCGAATGACGCCATTCCCAACTCCCCGTTCGGAGCCGGCGCGACCTTTCCATGCATCTTCTGCGGTTTCGCCGGTAACGATAAGCCCCGCGGCCGGGCGGGCGAGCCCGCGCAATTCTGGCGGCGCCCGCGATCGTCATCGGCTCGAAAGGTCTTGCAGGGCGCCGGTGCCGATATTCCGTTCCTGCGGCGCTGCCCCCGCAATTCCCTGTCCCGTTGGGTCCCGAACAATGCAGCCGCTCTTGTCCGGTTCCCCCAACAACACCAGGGGACGGCCCGAATGCGAGACAGCCTGACGGGGATCTTTTCAGCATGAGCGACAATCACCGTGGTCGTGACGTACCCCGGCAACCTGATGGGCGGATATGGGGCATGCGGCCGGCCTTGATCAGCCGGGCCCTCCAACCCGCGTGAGCGCATGCCGGTGTCGAGGGTGCCAAACATCCCCGACCTACGGCTCGAGGCCACATCGCGGCTCTTCGGGAACGAATGCGATCCGACTCAGGTGACCCCGATCACGACGCCTAAGACCTTGCGGACGCTTGGGCGCCACAGGCGCCTGCGAGTAAAAGATCTCGCAGGAATGTTGCCGGGTAGGCGCCGCCGGCTATGGGAGCCAACGGCTAGCCCACTCATGATTCGCGGCGGGCGCCGTCCCGGCTGTCGGATCGATACCCTGGCGCTTTCATGGCCGCCGGAGTTCTCTTGATCGCGGGGCTTCCGCACTCGCCGAAGGAACCATAGGGCCGCTCGCGCGATAGTCCGGCCCGCTTGGTGATTTCTGTCATGCCCTTGGCGCGGGCAACGAGACCTGGCGCATACACAATGGACCCGCCATCGCCCGCCTCGAACGCCCCGGCCATGAACACCGCAACGACTTCCCAAGCGTATGCCGGCCCTCGTATGCGCGATGGGACATCCCAGTCCCATCGCGGCCCTCGGTCTCGGCACATGATCTCCAGCGAAGCTGCGAGATGCTCGCCGCCGTCCTCGGCGAGCCGTGCGCTCCTCCGGCGCACAAGACGCCCGCCGGCAATAAACGGGCGGCGCGTCGACATTGCCGGCCGCACGGCCGGTCTCGCGGACTACGCGCCCCCGCCTCACCTTCCCCTATGGCGCGCGGCGCGCGCGTCCCCGAAATCCCCTACAGCCCGCCGACCTTTCCCATTCGACCCAACACCACCGCCAAAATCAGCATGGTGCCGATAAAGGCCAAGATCGGCCACAGCACCGACCAAACAAAAAGCGCAGGACTGCGCGCACCATAGAAGGCGCCAATAGCGCGCAAACCAAAAAATGTGGCCGCAAATCCCAGGCCCGCATAGATCGCGCCGCTTACCGCGGGGCTAAGCCCCCCCATAGACAGAATGAGCTCGACAAAACGCGCTGCGGCTGCCAGAAAGTTCAACGAGGAGAGACCCGCCCAAATTCCTGGCTGTAACGTGTAAACGGGGGATTCCGAGGTCGACAACGTTCCTTCCTTATTCATCCGATGGAGCGCCCAGCGACTGAGCCATCCGACCGCAAACAACGCGACCGTCAGATTTATGAATGCCAGCACTATCTCCGAAGGGAGCGATCCCCCCATGCCGACGCGTCCGCCGAACGGCGACTGAAAATGCATCCGCAATGCGACCAGACAGGCCTCGACTGCCAACCAAAACGCGGCCGTCTTCACAAACACCTGCGGCGCCTCCCCCGCCAGTTTGCGACTTTCCTTTACGAGAACCCCGTTTTCCGAACCAAGCGGTCCGAACAGTTGCGCAGCACGTAACCCCATCCCTTGCCCCCCAGAAGCCTCCGGCCATTGCGCTACTATAAGCCAGACCGCCTCGCCTAAAAACACATCAGAGGCGAATTCTTTGCGTTTTTAGTTTCTTGTGACACTCTCAACCCGCTAAAGCGAGCGAGTTTCTAGCCAAGACGCGCGGTTCGTGGGCCGTTCCCGGAGGGAACCCGCAACGGATGTGCTCGTTGCGGCGCTTGATTCCGCGATTTGGCCAGACAACTTTGGCCCGTGCCCGGGCGACTACTACGCCGGAGATTTCCCGGGCGTAGATACGTGATGCGTCTGGGAAACGGCACCACCTGACCGTAGGCGATGGGGTGCATATTCACCGCGCCGACGATATCCCGGTGGCCCTCAAAACCACAGGCCTGGCACCGCCAGTTT
>DAIDMD010000108.1 GCA_027449165.1 Acidiferrobacter sp.
GTCAATATCCGCCATCAGGGCATTTTGCAGTTAAAGGCCGCAGGACTGTCGGTCTCTGCCCATGGAGGCGGCGTCAATCCATCCCCTCTCGGGATGGTGGCCGCCTAGGAAGTGGGAAGCTCCGGCCTTGAGGCCGGGGAGTGGTCACCAAGTCCAGATGATAGGCATTGTGGCCTGGTGCGCTTGCCAGAAGGCCGATAAAGCCAAGACCTCGGATCCGGGCGACCTGTTGCCGGTCGGTGCTCGTCACCGTGAGTACGGTACCGTCGACCGCGGCCTCGACCTTGGCGGCCCATCCGGGATGTTTGTTCAGTTGCTCGGCAAAGACTGGCACGCTTCTTTGAATCGCCTCGAGCGTTCGAGCGCTGCCCGAAATCTCGATCCGCACGCCCTTATCGACTGGCTCCTCCCTGGCGGTCGCCCGCAGCGTCAACTCGTCCATGTCGATGAGGTGTTGACGCAGAGGCGCAAAGTTGACCTTGCTCCAATCGGTGCGGGGATCGACCGCCAGGAGCTGCGCGATTTCCTGCACGGCCCCGAGCGCCGCCTGGCCCCATTGAGCCGGGGCGAGCGTGCGCTTTTTGTGCGCACGACGCGCCGACATGGATTTGTAAACGCGCCACGTGATCCGGGCCGATATCATGACCACTATGAAATAGCCCGCCGCTCGATATTTCCGCACCCACTCGAGGAACCCTGCGATGTGGTTTTGCAGGGAGTGCAAAAATCCTGGCAAGCCTTCGAGCGATGTCATCTGGTGAGGAACGGATGCGTAGTGTTGGCTATCACGCGGGGATCGTGAGTGTGGGCGCCTCCGCCGTTCACCAGCCGTCCGTCCTCAGGCATAAAAATCACCTCGGCCTTGCCATGATCTTCGGGTCGCGGGTGGAAAAGATGAACGTGGTGCCGAATTCGTTACACATCTTCTTCGTCAGCTCAAGAATGCGGTAGGCAGTATCGTGATTGAGATTGGCGGTCGGCTCGTCGGCCAGCACCAGCTTCGCTTGGGTCGCGAGCGAGCGCGCCACCGCGACGCGCTGCTTTTGGCCACCCGAGAGCTGGTCCGGGCGCATGTCGGCCTGGTCTGCCATTCCCACTGCTTCCAGCAGCTCGATGACACGTGCGCGGCGCTGTGCCGGCGGCCAGTCCTGGACCATCAGTAGCGGATACTCGATGTTCTCGTAGGCCGTGAGTACCGGGATCATATTGAAGTCCTGGAAGATGAAACCGACGTTCGCGCCGCGAAAATCCGCGGCGGCGCGGCGATGTCGGTGTCGAGCACTGTGAGGATACCGGCGCTGGGCTTGTCTAGGCAGCCGATCATATTGAGCAAGGTGCTCTTGCCGCTGCCCGAGGGGCCGACGAAGGCGCCGGCATCGATCGCGAAGTCCACACCACGCAGGGCAGGAACATCTCCGTCGCCGGCGCGGTAAATCTTGGCGAGTTGGCTGGCGGCGACCAGTGGCACACAGCTTCCCCTTATGGGGATACAGGTGTGGTATTACCTGAGGCTTACCCGCCGGTTATTGATACAAATCAATAGTAAGCGCGAGCGCTCCATAAACTTTTCAATTACCCACAAATTGAGCACCAAGCTGGAAGCCAAATGCGACGTCCGACAGCCGGGACATGCCCGCGCCAGGTGACGATGTTGCCCGGCGGGGGATCGTCGGCCGCAGGCGATTTGCCGATCGGCAGCAAGGCGAGTGAGGAGATCGATTTCCAGAGGCGTGAACGCCAAGGAAGGCCTTGCGGATTCGGTCACGCGATTGAGCATCGTCAGCCGAAAGATCTGCCAACTCAGGATGCAGAACAAAGCCAGGAGATTGGCGAGGCGCTCGGCCGTGCGAAGCCGGGATCGTTCGGCTGCGCAGCCGGATTTCAGGATCTTGTGGAAGGTCTCGATCTGTAAGCGCCGCCGTACCACTCAAGCTTCTCGACCGCACAGGCCCGGGAGTCGATCGGCAGATTGGTGACGAGCCTCCATGCGATCGGATCGCGACCCCGGGGCTTACCGCGCTCAGTCGCATGCAGCACCGTCAGTGTGAGCGCGGGATAGCGGCGTTGCTTGTCGACAGAAGGCAGGATCGTGATCTTGCGGTACTTGAGCTCAAGAACCGCCTCCGACACCCGGCCGCAGCGATCCCGCACCTCAATCCGGTGTTGCCCCTTGCAGAGCACTTCCGCCATTTCGTCTGCAATCGTGTAGCGGCCATTCCCCGCGTTACGGCTGAACTGATTCACGACACGCGGGATTTGCCCTATACGTACAAAGGGGAATCGACCGTCATTCCGGGCGTGGAGGGGGATTTTTGCCCCGCTTGCGCAGAGTCGCTTCTGGGCGCAGCGGAGTCGGAGCGCGTTATGCAGGAGATGCGGCTTTTTTCAAAGCAGGTCAGCGCCGCCATTGTGGATCCGAACTTTATTATCGGCGTGCGCAAGAAACTCGCACTGGGTCAACGAGAGGCAGCGGAGATATTCGGAGGTGGGGTCAACGCCTTTTCGCGTTACGAGAATGGCAAGACCAAGCCATCCTTGGCGTTGGTGAAGCTTTTAAGGGTCTTGGACCATCACCCGGATCTCTTGAACGAGATCCGGGACGGGGCCTAACGGCGCTTTAGGGCGATGCTCGCATCTCCGCGAGGGCAATGTGGGCCTAGAACCCGCGCGCGAGCAGGGCGAGGAGAAACTCCACCGCCTCGAAATGCCGGAGCGCCTCGGAGATCGTCCGGCCCCAGGCAGTGACGCCGTGATCGCGCACGATGAGCGCCGGCAGCGGGCGGGGATGGTCGCGCAGAAAGGTCTCCACGGCCCGACCTATGAGGGCGACGTCGGGATGGTTGGTGAAGACCGGCAATGCGGTGGGCGTCCCGTCGTCCCACACCCCCAGGGCCTTGATCATCTCGACGCGCGGCAGGACCACGGGGTCGCGCCCGCGGCTCGCGAGTATGGACTCCACCGAATGGCCGTGCAGGCAGGCGTGCGCGGCCGTCTGGGTCTGGTAGATCGCCCGGTGAATGGCGGTCTCGGCCGAGGGCTTGCGGTTCGCGCCGCCCTCCAGCACCCGGCCGTCGGCCAGGGCGATGCGCAGGAAGTCGTCCGGGCCGAGATCGCCCTTGGACACGCCGCTTGCCGTGATCCAGAACGAATCCGGGTCGGGGCGCGCGCTCAGGTTGCCCGCGGTCGCCCACATCCACCCCCGCTCGTAGAAGCGCCGCCCTATGGCAGCAAGCGGCGGCCTCGGGTCCCACGCCCCGGTCACGACCGGACCTCCATCGCCTCGAGGAAGGCCTCGACCGCGGCCTTGGGCGGCCGGCCGGCATCGAAGATCGCCGATCCGGCGTTGATGACAAGGTCGCGCCCATAGTCGGCCAGGAGCGCCGGGACGATCGCCGGCTTGATGCCGGCCGACGGCCCCGGGAAGACCCTCGGCCACCCGGAGTCGTCGCCGGTGAGCGCCGCGATCACCCGCGCCTCGTCGGCGGCCGAAAACGGCAGGGACCCGAAACGCGCCGGGTGGAGCACGATATCGGCTCCGGCGCGGCGCATGAGCCGGCCGAGGACCAGGCGATAATCGATGCCGTAGTCGGGGGCCAGGGCCAAGGCCCCCGCGAGCGCCGGATGGGCCAGGATCGGAACGCCGATCTCGGGGTCGGCGGCCAGGGCCTCGAGCATGGGGTAGCCGTAGACGAGGACGTTCAGCAAAAGGGCGTTGGCGCCCTGGGCTACGAGCCGGCGGGCGGTAGCGATCAGGGCGTCGGCGCGCCCGGTGACGTTGACCGCGTAGAGGAAGTCGCGCCCGCGGCGGTCGCGGATCGCCTCGATCACCGGGCGGCAGGCGCGGAATCGTTCCAGGGTGGGCGCCTGGGCGAGATTGCCCAGGATCTCGTCATCCTTGATGAGATCGAGCTCGGTGTCGGCGACCGTCCGCAGGAGGGCCGCGTGATCGGCCGCGGTGAGCCCGAGGGCCGGCTTGAAGATCGCCATGAGCAGCGGACGGCCAACCACCGAGAGTCGCGCGCGCAGGCCATCGATGCCAAAGCGCGGGCGGGTGCCGAAGTCCGCAGGTAGCCGCAGATCGACGAGCCGCGCAGGCCCGGCGAGGCTGTACTTGCCGAACACCATGGTAAGCAGCGTACCGATATCGCCTTCGGTGTTCGCCGCCGGGAAGGCCACGGAGGCCAGCGCGCCATCGCCGTCGGCACGCACCTCGAGCACCTGCGCGCGGCAGGCGGCGAGCGCCTGCTCGCGCCCGGCAAAATGGGCATCGGCGCTGCCCAGGGTCTGGCCGACGGCGATGACCTCGGCCTGGCGGGCGGCGTCGACCCCGGGGGGGAAACGGTAGGTCGCGATGACCGGGGAGGCTGTCGTATCCGCCGCGGTCACGCCAGGACGACGGGGGTAATGCGTATAGACCGGCACCCAGCCCGCCTTGTCGGTGAAGTAGCGCACCGCCTTGATGCGCGGCGCATCGCCCATCACGAACCAGTGCTCGGCACGGGCCGGTACGTTGATATAATCCCCGGCCTCGACCTTGAGGAGCATTTGTTCGCCGCCGGCCCCGACGAACCCGAAATATCCGGCGCCCGCCAGGACATAGCGGACCTCGTCGTCGTCGTGATAGTGCATGCCGGAGAACTTGGCGAGCGCCTCGGCGAGACCCGGCAGATCCTCGTGCAAGACGACGAGATCGCGCGCCTGATAGCCGGCCTCGGCCCGCAGGGCCTGGAAACGGTGTTCGACGAGGCCCAAAAGCTCCTCCTTTTCCGGGTCGGCCAGGGCCTGCGCGGCCAACAGCGCGCGGGCGCGCGCCGACTCGGGCACGGGCCACTGGCGCAGCGCCACGCCAAGCGGCGCGAGGCGTTCGGCGATCCGTCCGGCATCGGTGATCCGCGATCCGTCCTGCAAACGAAGTTCGGCCATGGGCGCTCCCCCTCTCCTTAACCGAGGACCGGCTTCTCGGGGACCTTGCGGCGTTGCGGCCGGGCCGGTTGCGCGGGGGCGGCGGGGGCGGCCGCGGGCGCCGGCTTCGGGGAAGACGGCCCCGGGGCGCCGTTCACCCGGCGCGCCTCCTCGTGCGGCCGCCTGCGCGGATCCCGGTGGGCGGCATCGCGGTTGGGTCGCGGACGGTGGACGACCCGCTCGGGCGGCGCCCCGCGGATCGGGCGCTTCAAGG